>JAFGWO010000177.1 GCA_016937135.1 Pseudomonadota bacterium | reverse complement strand
GGATCCATATGGGAAATTCTCAGGGCGAAAAAGAGGGAGATCGCGATCCATGTCCCATGGACCAGGACGCTGGCCAGCGTGAAATTTGCGGGAAGGACCTCTTTAAGGCGTTCCTTGCACCTGCCCGGGGAAAGGGAAAAATCCACCTTTCCGGCCCGGTATTCCTCCATGAATCGCTCCAGGTAATCCATATTTTTCTCCCGTCATGCTTTGGGGCCTTCTTTCAGGTAGTATAGCACCTGTCCGGCCACCCTTTCCCCCGCGGCCACGCAGTCGTTGATCCCGACCCCCCGCCAGGCGTTCCCGGTGAGAAAAAGTCCGGGGTGCCCTGTTAGCCGCTTCTCGATGGACTCTACCCTGGCGAGGTGCCCGAAGGTATATTGAGGAATGGCTTTCTCCCATTTCAGGACGGTGGAAAATGCCGGGGCGTCCTTGATGCCCATGGTGATCTCCAGTTCCTGCCTGGCGACCTCAATCAGGTCTTCCTCGTCCAGCCTGGGCGTGAAGGGGTCCGAGGCCCCCCCCAGCATTACGGTCAGGAGGACATGGCCCTCAGGGGCCCTGCCGTTGAAGATGCTCGAGGCCCAGAGGGCACCCAGGGCGCGGCGTCCCTCGCTTTTCGGGATGAGGAACCCGAAGCCGTCGGGTGGTGAGGGGAGGGCCTTTGTCTCATACCCCAGGTGCACCACGGCCATGGCGGCATAGGGTATGGTGTCCATGGTGGCGGCGATCCCGGGGTCCAGATCCCGCAGGAGGGCCGCCGACGCATAGGCCGGGACCGCCAGGACCAGGGCGTCGGCCTCCGTTTCATCTCCGTTTTCCCCTTCCCCGAAGAAGAGCGTGTAGCGGGGGGATTGATCTCCTCTTGCCGTTTCCAGTCGCCTGGCCGGGGCTGAAGTCAGGATGGAATCTCCGAGGCGGCTGGCAATGGCTTCAATAAGCTCGGCGGTCCCTTTTGGAAAAGAGGTGAGCACCCCTCCCGGGCCCGCGGATTTGGGTCCGGACTCGCCCCTTTTGGCCGCCTCCTTCCTCAGGGCGAGCATGCCGCGGATGAGGCCCCCATATTTTTCCTCCAGGACGTGGATCCTGGGAAAACAGGCGCCGAGGCTCATGTTTTCCGGGTTTCCCGCGAAAACCCCCGATGCCATGGGGCCCACGAGCTTGTCTAATGCCTCATCCCCCAGGCGACGGCGGACGAAATCGGCCAGGGTCTCGTCCTCGTCGTCCTTTTTCGGCGGAACGAAGAATTCGGAAACGATCCGTATTCGTCCCCCGATGCTCAGCATGTCTGACATCATGAAGGAGACCGGGTCTTCGGGGAGATTCCAGAGGCGGCCGCCGGAAAAGATGAAGCGCTTCCGGGAGGAATCGTTGCTTCGAAGGAGGTTCCCCTCGACCCCCATCCTGCGGCAAAGGTCCAGGGTGTAGGGCTTGTTGTCCAGAAACCCGTTGGGGCCGATCTCCCCGAGATATCCCTCTTTGGCGATGGTCCCGATCTTTCCCCCCGTGCGGGATTCGGATTCCAGGAGCATGACCTCGATCGGGATTCCCTCTTCCCGGCCCTTTTCCCTGATGAGATAAGCCGCCGCCAGGCCGGAAAGGCCCCCGCCGACGACGCATACCTTGAACGGTTTTTTCGTTTCCATTTCAAAACCTTTTACGCCCGGGGCCCCCGGAATTTCGGCGGAGGCCTCGAACGCTTCCCATCCAGCGTTGATAGGGTCGCAAAAAGTACGATTCGGGACTTTTTGCGAAACGGTTAGCGAAAAGTGTCATTTTCGCTTTCCTTACGAATCAAGGACTTACGACGACGGTCCTCGATTCGGGCGCCCCGCGCGGGGCGCGTTGATGACTTTTTGCGAAGTCATCAGCGTAAAACGGTTATATGTCCCTTGAGGACCTTCAGGTCACGGCGGCCTATCTCATCCCTTCCTGAACTCGACCCCGAAGCCCCCGGGAGGGTAGATCCATGCGATGTTGTCGAAGGGACAGGCCAGTCGGCAGGACCCGCACTCGAAGCAGTTCTCGAAGGAAACGATGAGCCTGCCCTCGCGTTCTTCCCATTCGTAGGTTTTCACGGGACAGACGACAGTGCATTCTTGCCCCTTGCAGTCCCCGCAGACGCGCTGATCCAGGATGGTCAGGTGGCTGTCCCGGAAGGGACGCAGGGTGACCAGGTTGATCTTGTCTTCCAGTGTGAGACCTTTTTTCTCCATGGTTTTCGATCCCTACCAGTTGCGGCGGAAGATCTCCGCCATCTTGTCCATGGTGTCCGAGTTGAGGAAACCCCTGGCGCCTTCCATCACCATCGGCGCCCAGGGGGCGATGGCCTCCAGGTGGACGGCGTCTGATGCCTGAAGCCCCTGGAAAAGGGTCCGAAGGAAGGAGAACATGCCGATCTCCCGGTTGAAAATTTCCACGGCGCGGCTTTCCAGTTCCCCTTTGGGCTCCCCCGAGACAGTGAAGATCTCCTTTGCCATTCCCAGGAATGCCTGCGGCCACACGGAGAGGACCTGCGGGTTTTCCTTCATGAACCCTTTAAAGCCCGCGAATTTTTTCATGTCCTTTAAAACAAAGCTATTTTCCAGGCGGGTAAGGTAAGGGGCAAGGGCCTCGGATGATGTGTTTCCCGCGGCAACTGCCTCGGCGGCGGTTTCCCCTGCCGCGATCCCGGAGGCCACGGCCAGGTTGATCCCCTCGTGGTAGGGGGAGACGTTCACGAGGCCCGCCCCATCTCCCGCAAGGAGAATCCCGTCGGCGAAAAGGCGGGCCATGCGGTTAAAGCCCCCCTCGGGGATCATGTGGGCGGCGTACTCCAGGGTTTCTCCCGACCTCAGGAGAGGCCGGACGGAGGGGTGGGCCTTGAAGCGTTCCAGCAGTTCGTTGGGGGAAAGACCGCTTTTTCCGAGGTCCGCGATGGAGACCGCCACCCCGACGGAAACAGACTCCCGGTTGGTGTAGATAAAGCCCGATCCGAACATCCCGATGGCCGCGTCGCCGTAATACTCCCGGCCTTCCCCTTCGCCATCCTCCAGGCAGAAGCGGTCCCGGATGGTTTCCGCAGGCAGGGCGACGACCTCCTTGACCGCCACCGCCATGTCCTGGGCGAGGATCTTGGGTCGGAAGCCCTCCTTCTCGGCGATGAGGGCATTGGCCCCCTCGGCAAGGATCACGACGTCGGCCGCGAGCTCCCCTTCGATCGGATCTGCCCCTTCGTCCACCCGCGTCCTCACTCCCGTCACCCGGCCCTTTTTATCCCGGAGAAGCCCGTCGACGACGACGCCGTTGAGGATCTCCACACCCGCCTCGGTGGCCTTTTCGGAGAGCCAGCGGTCGAAAGGACCTCTCAGGACCGTGAAGGAGCCGTTGAAGGGTTCCCTGGCGAAAGCGTCGCAGCGAAAGGACATGTCAATCGACGAATCCTCCGAGAGGATGGAAAAGGAGCGCTTTGCCACGGGCCTCTCGAGGGGGGCGTCGGTCTTCCATATCTGAGGGATCAGGTCTTCCAGGGGGGGCGTGAAGAGGATTCCGCCCATGACGTTTTTAGCGCCGGAGAAGGAACCCCTTTCCAGCAGGAGGACCTCGGCCCCCTTTCTGGCCGCGGCCATCCCCGCCGCCAGGCCGGCCGGCCCCCCTCCAACCACAACAATCTGGATGCTGTCTTGCGACATGCTCCCTCCGGAACCGGTCCGGGGCGAGGGCCCCGGATTCTCATGGGTTAAAGGAAAATGAGTCTTTGATGATTATGGATTTTCTTTCCTGCAGGGTCAATCCATTGTTCCGTCCGTTGCCCGACCAGCGCGAATATGTGGGGTCAAATCCTTTTTTCCTTTTTTTTAAAGCCCAGGGGGCCAAGTTTTTTCCAGTAGCCGCCCTTCGTGAAGGACCCCCATCCCCATTTGACCCACCCTGTCAGGGAATACGCCAGCCAGAGGGCCCAGGCCAGCATGAGGAGCCGGTAGAAAAACATGGGGACGGAGAGGACCCAGACCCTGGATGTGAGGCCGGCGGCGCGGTCGGCATACCAGAGGAGATTGTAGGCCGTGGAGCCGTTGCCCATGACCTGCATCTCGGGAAATCCAAGGAGGCCTTTCTTGATGGCGCTCACCAGGGCGGCGGCCGCCAGCAGGGTCAGAAGGGCCAGGCCCGCCTGCATGGCGTCAAACCGTCGGGCCTCTGTTTCCTCCGGAATCCGGGCGCGAAGCCCGAGGACAAGGAGCCAGCCCGCAATGACGGCAGCCGCGGGAACGGTTACCTGGGTCAGTCCAAGGCCGAGAAGGGCCCATTGCCACCAGCGAAGGGGTGTCAGGTTCGTACGGGCGAGGCCGGCCGCCGCAAGGAAGATCACCACCAGGACGCTCCAGAACAGGACCGCCGGTCCCAGGCTCGGGCCGCCTGTGAGGAGGATCCATCGGCTGCGCGGCATATCCACGTTCACCCTCTGGTTAACGCTCCCCTGTCCCAGGTCGGCCCGGGGGGAAGAAAAGAACGCGCCGATCCCCGCGGGAAGGCGGCAGG
>JAFGWO010000176.1 GCA_016937135.1 Pseudomonadota bacterium | reverse complement strand
GAATTTTTTACATTTTCTCCCAAAAATTACTTTTTATTTCAACTTATTGTTTTTAAGGGCTTTTTTCAACCATTACCGCAAAAAAAATCCCTTCCTGGGATTTTTTTGTCGGGCTATTTTACACCTGCAGCGATATTCCGCGGGTTGCCGACCCCGGAGAGTTATGAAACCAGGGCCGCCTGATTTTAAAAAAAGGAATCTTCCTTCGGGGCTTTAATCGCCGCTTAATGTTTGTAAATCAAGACCTTTGAGCCAGATCTTTTGGAATCCCATGCCGGATAATTCCTCTACCACATAATATTTTTTCCCTTCCAGGAAATCACCTCACCCCTGGCATGGCCTATGCTTATATGGTTCATCATGGGTTTTTTTAGGGAAAAGGGGGTACCGAGGATGAGAACGAAAAAGCTTTTCGCCATGGCAATAATGGGTTTGACATTCTCGCTGATTTTGGCGGCTCCAGCCTTACCTGCTCCGGTGACCCTCGCCATCACTCCCTATGATTACAACGGCTACTGGACAAATTATGGGAGCTTTTCGGGATACATAGGCTGCGGGCCCACATCAGCGGCCATGATCCTCGACTATTATTACACTCTCGGCAACCCTCTCGAGGATGCCATCCTGATGAACACAACCTATATGGATGTCGGCTCGGACGGGTTTGGAGCCGCCGTTGATTTCCAGCTCGGTCTGGAGGCCTTCGCCTTTGACGATGGCTACCTTATCGACGCCGATGTGCACGTGGAGCCGACGACCTACGACCCGAGCGGATGGACAGGGTATCCGGCTGACGATGTCATCCTTGACGCGACTTTCTGGAACACCAGCACGTGGGATATTCTTGATGGTCTTTTCCTGGATTTTGTGAAGACGGAAATCGACGTGGGAAACCCTCTCGTCGCCACGGTCGATTCCGACGGCAATGGAGGGACCGACCACTGGATGGTCGTAGCCGGGTATGACCTGGACACAATGCAGTGGGCCGGATACAACACCTACGACACGACGCTGCACTGGTACGACATCACCTCGGCTTTCATTGCGGGCAACTCCTTTGGCGTCGGCTACCTGCGGACCTTTGAATACCTTGGACCCATAGAAGACGGGGGAGATGATGACAACGGCGGCGATGACACCACGCCTGTTCCAGAACCATCCACTCTCCTCCTGCTTGGGGCAGGCATGATGGGCCTCGCCGGGTTCAGGAGGAAATTCAGGCCCTAGCAGACACAACTGAAAAACGGAATCAAAAAAAAGCGGCCTTCATAAAGAAGGCCGCTTTTTTAGTTGGGGATGATCCCCGTCGGGATTTCTGATTGATTAAGTCCTCCCCACACTCATCAGGCACAAGTTTGAAAGAAAAGAAAAAAGCAGGGCAGATCGCGCCCCGCTTTTCCAGGAAAAACCTTTTAGTTTTTCTGTTGGAAAGGTTGCCGAAAATTCAATCCTTTTCCAGATGCAGTTTTTTCATCAGATCGTAAAGGGCGGGCCGGCTGATTTCCAGTTCCCTGGCAACCCTTGTCAGGTTACCCCTGTTCCTCTCAATGGACCTGACGATCAGGTCCCTTTCCACTTGTTCCCGCGCCTGCCTTAAGCTGGGTCCGCCTCCCTTGCCTGTGATTGAGAGCCCGGCCAACTCCAGATTTTTCGGGGTGATCCTGTTGTCATCCGCCATGATCACAGCCCGTCTGACCCTGTTTTCCATCTCCCGGATGTTGCCGGGCCAGTGATATTCTTCCATGGCCTTTTCGGCTGCGGGGGTAAAACTCATGGCTTTTCCTCCCCGCTCGGAGGAAAACTTCCGGAGAAAAGTCCTGGCCAAAAGGAGGATATCCCCTTCCCGTTCTTTCAGGGAAGGGATCGAGATGGTCACAACACCAAGCCGGTAATAGAGATCTTCGCGGAATTCACCTTTCTCTATGGATTTTGCCAGGTCCTTGTTGGTCGCCGCCACAATCCTGACGTCCACCTGGATCAGATTTCTGCCGCCAACCCTTTCGATCCTCTGATCCTGGAGAAACCGGAGAAGCTTCACCTGAAGGGCGGGGGAAAGTTCCCCGATCTCGTCCAGGAAGAGAGTCCCGCGATGGGCGGTCTCAAATCTCCCCTGTCTCTGGACATGGGCCCCGGTGAAGGCGCCCTTTTCGTGGCCAAACAGCTCGCTTTCCAGAAGTGTCTCGGGTATCGCCCCGCAATTGATCGGTATGAAGGCGCCTTCCTTCCGCAAACTCAGTCCGTGGATGGCCCTGGCGGCCAATTCCTTGCCGGTACCGCTCTCGCCGAAAAGAAGGACGGGCACTTCCGCCGCGGCCACTTTTCTGATCTTCTCGTAGACCTCGGACATGCTCGGGCTCGCACCAAGCATCCCCTCAAAACTCTGCCATTTCAACTGGTCCTGGAGAAGATGATACTCCTTTTCAAGCTCCGCAACCTCAAAAGCCCTCTTGAGGGTAATGCGAAGTTCTTCGGGATCCACAGGTTTGGTGAGAAAGTCGCAGGCTCCATTCCCCACTGCGGCAATGGCGTTGGAACGATCTCCCTGCCCCGTGATGACAATGACCTTCGAGAGGGGGTCCGTTTCAAGGATCTCGGAAAGGGCCCGGAAACCCTCAGTGACACCGTTCCCGTCCGGGGGCAGGCCAAGGTCCAGAGTTACAACCTTCGGTCGCTCTTTCGTGAATGCCTCGAGGGCAGCGTTCCTGTCCCCGGCTTCGATAACCCGGTAATCGCCCGCCAGGGACCACTTCATCTGGGTCCGGAGATCCCCGTCATCCTCGACTACGAGAAGATTTTCCATATAAAACCTGTCCTTGTCCGCGCGATTCTCCCACCGGCGT
>JAFGWO010000175.1 GCA_016937135.1 Pseudomonadota bacterium | reverse complement strand
GCACCTGGAAGGATGGAAGGACCTCGATGGCCTCCACAGTTCCCGAATATCCCCGGCCCCATTCCTTTTCTCCGGCCGTGAAGAAACAATAGAGGACCAGTGCGGCGGCGCCCAGCAAAATCAGGAGTGCGGCGACCATAATTTTTTTCTTCATGGGGTGTTTCTCCCTGCGGAAAGGCGGTTTGGATACTTTTTTATTCTACCAGCATCGTGCCGGGAAGGAAAAATTATCCCGAAAAAAGGAGAAGGGGAGGAATAGGATATCCTTTGCTGAAGGAGTGATTGCGGAAGGGATTCCGGAGCCGGGGATATCCTTAAAACCTGATTCCGGTCAGATTTTGTTGTTTTTTTGCAACGCATGGATTAAAAATGTTGCAATAATGCTCCACAATTGACCGGAATTACCCCTTAAAATTCTTTCCTGAATTCTTTTATATTTTCCTCAAATCCCCGGATCGCGGGCTTTTTCCCACCGGTCCGGTTGGCCCGGGGAAAAGTCCTTTTCCAACAGCAGGTTATATGGGGAGAAATCCGTGCGTTAAAAATGGGGCGCCGCACAGCGATTTTCTGGCATATCGGCACGCTAATTGCTTCGATTTCCTCGAAATTTATTGCCTCCTCCCTTTTCTCTGGAGGATGCGGCGCAGAATCGGAAGGGAAAAAAGGAGTTTGAAATGACTTTTATCAAATGGCGCCTCGAAGGTCTTTTCGGCCGTCTTTTCAGGAACCGGCGCACCATGGTGACGGCCGGATTTCCCGTTATCCTCGGTCAGGGGCTTGACGAGCCTCGAATTGAGCCAAAAATGATCTTTTTCTGGCATCCTCCCCTTTCTGCCGCCGGCGACAGCGCAGCCGCGCGAATAGGCGGGGCAAGAGGGCGGATCAGCGGGTGGGTAAGCCGCCTGGTCCGCCGGAACAGGGTTTAGGAAAGCCCCGCGCATCCAGCTCTTTTGGCCATTGACATTGGAAGGCAAATGGATATCCTTTCAAAGTCATGGCGAAATTTTTTAACCTCCCTCTGTCCAGCGCTTTACTCCTGATCCTTTCCTTCTCCTTTACCCGGGGAAGGTTCCGGCCTCAGAATGCCCCATCCATCCTGACACCGCCCTGATCCCCTTTTCTCCTGCAGGAAAGCCCGGGGTCTGTGCCTCCTTTTCACTCGCGGGGCCCTTCGCCGAAGTTCCATCTTTTTATAGGGTAATACAGAGCGAAAGAGACGCAAAAAAACATGAGCCAAACGCAGGACGGATCAACGCATCCGGAAATCAAACGCCGCAGGACCTTCGGCATTATCAGCCACCCCGACGCGGGAAAGACGACCCTCACCGAGAAACTGCTTCTTTTCGGAGGCGCCATTCAGATGGCCGGCTCGGTCCGGGCCCGGAAGGCGGCGAGGTTCGCCATCAGTGACTGGATGTCCATCGAGCAGGAGCGGGGCATCTCCGTTACCAGTTCCGTGATGAAATTCCACTACCAGGGGTACGAGATCAATCTCCTCGACACCCCCGGCCATCAGGATTTTTCCGAAGACACCTACCGGGTGCTGACCGCCGTTGACAGCGCTGTCATGGTCATAGACAGCGTCAAGGGGGTGGAGACGCAGACGCGCAAGCTCATGGAGGTCTGCCGGATGCGCAACACCCCCATCCTGACCTTTATCAACAAGCTGGACAGAGAGGGCATGGCCCCTCTCGACATCCTTGCGGACATCGAGGAGAAACTGCAGATTGAATGCGCCCCCCTCACCTGGCCCATCGGAATGGGAAAGAGATTCCGGGGGACTTACAACCTGCACCGGAAGGAGCTGAACCTTTTCACACCGGGCCAGGAGCAGCTGCCGGATGATGTCCTCACCATCCGGGATCTGGCGGATCCGGCCCTGGATTCGATCCTGGGCAGCCAGGCTGACGAACTCAGGGAGGACGTGGCTCTCCTGGAAGGTGCGGCCAACTCCTTTGACCTTCAGGAGTTCCTCAAGGGGAACCAGACCCCGGTCTTCTTCGGGAGCGCCATCAATAATTTCGGGGTCAGGGAGCTTCTCGACACCTTCGTGGAAATCGCCCCGGCCCCCATGCCTCGGGAGACGGCGACCCGGACGGTCCATCCCGGGGAAAAGGGTTTTACCGGTTTCGTCTTCAAGATCCAGGCGAACATGGATCCGGCCCACCATGACCGGATCGCTTTTCTTCGCATCTGCTCCGGCCGGTTCCACAAGGGGATGAAAATACGGCACCTGCGCCTGGGAAAGGACATAATCGTCAGCAATCCCGTCATCTTCATGGCCCAGGACCGCGCTACTGTGGAAGAAGCCTGGCCCGGGGATATTATAGGGATCCACAACCACGGCACGATCCGCATCGGCGATACCTTTTCCGAGGGGGAGGTTTTAAGCTTTGTCGGCATCCCCAGCTTCGCCCCGGAGCTCTTTCGCCGGGTGCGGCTCAAATCCCCCTTGAAGGCGAAGCAGCTGCAAAAGGGCCTTGTCCAGCTCGTCGAGGAGGGGGCGGTGCAGCTTTTCAGACCACTTACAGGGAATGACCTCATTCTGGGGGCTGTGGGGATGCTGCAGTTTGATGTCACCACCGCCCGCCTGAAAAAGGAGTATGGGGTGGATGCCACCTACGAGCCGGCGGATTACGCCCTCGCGAGGTGGGTCCGATGCGATGACAGGAAAAAACTTGAGGATTTCACCAGGGCCAACCAGGGGAGGCTGGCCAGGGATTCCGAGGGGGACCTGACCTACCTCGCGGCGGGGGGCTGGCAGCTGGATTTCGCGAAAGAGCAGTGGCCCGAAATCCGGTT
>JAFGWO010000174.1 GCA_016937135.1 Pseudomonadota bacterium | reverse complement strand
TACTCGACCTCCGGGTCCATCCGCAGTTTGAGAATGCGGTCGACGGTCAAAGCTTTTGACTCGTTTCCCCCTGAAACCGGCCAATGGATTTTTTTCTTTCCGGGCATTTCCCGGGACTGTCCCGACAAAGGCAGGGCAACCTGCACCTTATGGGCACCCATTTTAAGGGAATGGACGTACGACAGGCCGTGCCTGGACAAAGCTCCTGGGGGGACGGATAAATCTGCTGACTTTTCCCCCGCCTCCGAACGCCATTTGACCAGGATCTCCCCCGGGACAAAATCGGCCCCTGCGGGGATAAAGGCTGCTGCCTGTCGTGCCGGCGATGTCATGGAGCCAATGGAAAGAAGATACTCGCTGGCCCCTGAATCCGCGCGCACACCGACGTAATAGGTCCCCGGAGAGGAAATGTCGACCAATTCCAAAGACGCCGTCCCCTCGGAAACATCCTGGAGATAACCTCCCGAATCCAGAAGAAACAGATCAAGGTCATTGGCCAATGGATCGTCCTCGGCGATAACCAGGGTAATTCGGACATCCTCTGAAAGGGTTATCCTGAAAAGATCCCCTATTACAATCCCTGCGAACCCCGGAAGAAAATACCCCGGATCCCCTTCACCGGCGGCCCCCGAAACCACGTAGCCGACGGGAAGCTCCCGGGCGTTTGCCAGGCTGTCGTTGGGTTCCGCCTCGGTTTGATCGTGGGGAGGGATGAAGAGACTTCCGGATATGGACCCTGTCGTCGCTGGAGAGAAGGGATTAAAGGAGTCATCATCACCTCCGCCCCCACCGCCGCAGGAAAAAAACCCGATGGACATTAAAAGAATAAAGAGGACAAATATTTTTCGCACGTTTCACCGACTTTAATTGGGTCGCGAATAGTTTGATGCGGAACTTAACGCTTCCCGGATTGGACTTTTTGCGACCCTATCAATGTTCGACGTTGTTTTCAGCCCGTCTCCAGAAAGATCCTTTTCAAAATCGCTCCGGACCTTTGGTTGAACTGATGTTTTTCCGCGGGGCTCATGCCCGCCACACGGTGGATGATGAAGCGCTTGGCGGCGGCCCGCACGTTTGGATGGAGGGTGGGGCTCAAGGCCGCATCGATGAGATCCGGCAGGAGGAGCGTGGGAAGGATGGCATGCACCGTCCTCGGAGATGTGTAAGGGTTGAACACCAGGGACTTCCGGATTTTCAATCTTCCCCCCCACCGCGGGTGGACGGCGATCTCCTGAAGAACATCCTCGCTGGTAGGCCTGAGGGATGCCATTTTCACCACCATATCCTCCACGGTGCGGGGATTGCCAAGGATGTTGCGGATCACCGAGGGATCCTGTTCCCCCAGGAGGGCCTCTAAAGAGGCCAGGTTCTGTTTTCTCGCGAGGCTCTTGCGGACGCCCAGAGGGATGTAGTCCTGGACGGGGTTTCTCTTCTCGGGGTCTTCGGTGTTATAGATCCGGCGCTGGGGCGGAACCCGGGTTAGAAGCTCGACAACCTCGTCCATCTGGCAGCGGCGGGCCTTTCGCAGGACCTCGCTCATGAAATCGTTGCCGGCATGGCCGGCGAGGGCCCGGATATCACAGAGATTCCTCACATATTCCGGGTATCCTTGGCTTCGCCGGGCGGACCCCATGACCAGATGCCGGATAAGGAAGGGGGCAAGGTCCGGCCCCAGGGCAACCAGCTCCCTTGCCAGAAGGTAAAGGACCATCTTCCCGTTTCGGGTCCCTTGCGACTGTCTGACCAGATCCTCCGCCCGGGACGCCACTTTCCTGAGAAGGAGGGCTCTGAGAATTTTTATCAGCGCGTCCATGGCACAATCTCCGGACCGACCCTAGCAGGGAAGCACGCCCATTGCAATGGGAGGGGAAGGCGGATAGGATGGGAAAAAACGGAAGGGGGAATGGGGGATAGAAACGCCGGACGTAAAGCGTATCGGCGTAAAACGTAGGTGGCTGTTCGCACCTACGCTCATTCTTGATAAACGATATTACGAGGCTTCCTCTGAACCCTGAACTCTGAACCCTGAACCCTGAACTCTGAACTCAGAACCCTGAACTCTCGACTTTTCTGGATTGCCCATGAACCTTCCCATGAAAAAAATAATCGAGGATCTTTCCCGGTCCGACGCGTGGCCCGATCCGGCACACGAAATAGAAGTCCGACAGACCCACATCTCCGTCATCTTCCTTGGAAAGAAAACGGTCTTTAAAATCAAAAAGCCTGTGGATTTCGGTTTTCTGGACTTCACGACACTGGAAAAACGCCGTCACTTCTGCGAGGAGGAGGTCCGCCTGAACCGGAGGCTCAGCCCGGATGCCTATCTCGGCGTGGTTCCTGTGACCCGGGGAAAAACCGGGCTCCGCTTCGGGGGAGAAGGCGAACCCGTCGAGTGGGCCGTCCACATGAAGCGCCTCGACGAGCAGCGCTTTCTCTCAACCCTTCTGGAAAAAAATGAGGTCAGCCCGTCGGACATGGTGAGGGTGGCCAAGAGAATCGCCGCCTTCCACGCAGAGGCTCCCACCACCCCCGAAATCACCCGTATCGGGGGAAAAGAAGCCATCCTATTCAACACGAAGGAGAATTTCGAACAGATCGAGCCCCATGTGGGCAAAACCCTTGACCGGGAGACTTTCCAGGTCATCAGGGATTATACGGAAACGTTCATCCGGGCCAACGACCATCAGCTCACAGAAAGGGAAGCAAGGGGATGGATCCGGGACGGCCACGGGGACCTTCATGCCCAGCACATCTGCCTCGATGGAAAAATCCGCATCTTCGATTGCATCGAGTTCAACGAGCGGTTCCGTTTCGGGGACATCCTTAACGACGCGGCCTTTCTCGTCATGGACCTGGACCGCCTCGGTTACCCGGATCTTTCGGGGGCCTTCCAATCCGCCTACCTCGAGATGACCCAGCAGAAGGACCAGAAAGCCCTGATGAACTTTTTCTGCTGCTACCGGGCTGTTGTCCGGGGAAAGGTGGAGGGGTTTCGCTCCCTGGATCCGGACGTCCCGGAAAACCAGGCTCTCGAGGCGGCGCGCAGTGCCGAGTCCTTCCACAAGCTCGCCCTTCGCTACGCCAGGACCCTTTCGCCGCCCACCCTGATCCTTGGCTGCGGTTTGATGGGTTCCGGGAAATCCTCGGCCGCAAGGGGCCTGGGCCGCTTCCTGGACCTGAAGGTCCTCTCTTCTGACAAGGTGCGCAAGGAGCTTGCGGGGATCTCGCCGCATGGCCCTCGCCGCGTCCCCTTCGGTGAGGATATCTATTCACCGGAATTTACGGACCTCACCTACAGGGAACTGCTGAAACGAGGGGAAAATTCCCTTGTGAAAGGAGAAAGCGTTTTTCTGGACGCGTCCTTCATGGACCCTGCCAGGCGCGCGGCGGCGATGGAGCTCGCGGGTAAAACCGGCGCCCGGCCCATCCTTGTCCACTTTCAGGGAGATGAAGGCGTTCTCAGGAAACGCCTGCGGCAAAGGGCCGCCGGAAGATCATCCATCTCCGACGGACGGGAGGAGATCCTGGACCAGCAGATAAGGGCCTTCAAGGAACCGAAGGAGATCCCCGAAAAATCCCTTTTCACCGTGGACACCTCCCGGGGGGCCGCGGAAACCGTCAGGGCGATCTATGCCCGCCTTCTTTCCACCACCTGATTAGAAAATCCCGGGCCGTCTTTTCGTCGCTGATTTTCTCCTCCGCCGCGGCCTCCGAAAGAATGTCCTTTGCTTTTCCCACCCATGGACCGGGGCCGGCGCCAACAATGTCCATGATCTCATGACCTCCCAGGGGAGAATCCGGGGCAGGGATTTTCTCACGCATGGCCGCCACCCGCTGCCTCAGCCCCGCTAGTGCCGCCAGCTTTTCCTTTTTCCGTTGCAGGGAAGCGCTGTCCGCTTCCACAAGATCCAGAAGCTTGTCCAGGTGCTCCCCCGACCGCTGGATGAACCTCCTCACTGCCCGATCGGACCATTCGTCCGTAAAAAGGACCATGTGCAGGCCGACCAGTTCGGAAACTTCCCGGATGAATTTCTTTCCCGCCCGGAGCCTTTTTAGCGCTTTTAAGGCAAGTTCAGCCCCCGCCCTTTCGTGGCCATGGTAGGAGTCTCCCTCCGTCCCCGCAACCCGCGAGGCAGGTTTTCCGCAATCGTGAAGGAGCGCCGCCCACCTGAGGGCGAGGTCCGGCCGGCACCGATC
Source organism: Pseudomonadota bacterium (assembly GCA_016937135.1). GTDB lineage: Bacteria > BMS3Abin14 > BMS3Abin14 > BMS3Abin14 > BMS3Abin14 > JAFGWO01. Next base: position 102 of record JAFGWO010000174.1, on the reverse strand, counting down.
CACGACGCGGAGGCTGTGCCGGAGCAGATCCGGGAAATGCCAGGGGGATTCCTGACGAAACCCCGCCATTTTCTGGACTTCGGGAAGGATATTTTCAAGGAC
>JAFGWO010000173.1 GCA_016937135.1 Pseudomonadota bacterium | reverse complement strand
GGCCCGGGCTCCCAGGGGGGAATATTCTGAACTGCCGGTATAAGGTGGTGGAAACCCAGACCGTCACGGATGAGGTCCTGGAGGATCTCATCAACCGGTGGGTCGCCCGGGGCTGGCAGCTTGACGGGATCCGTTTCGCCATGAGCGAGGCCAGCCGCAGGCCAGCCATGGCATTCGTTCTTTTTGTCCGTGAAGAGGAGGAGAAAAATGGGGGTAAAGACGTTCAGCCCCGACCCTGAGAGGGCAAGCCCCCTCAAGAGGATCATCGCGCGGATGGTTGATCTTCTGGTTGCCTGGGCGCTGACCCTCGTCGTCCCTCCCGCAGGGGTTCTTGGCGGGATCCTCTACCTGGCCGTCGCCGACAGCTTCCAGAACGGGCAGAGCCTTGGGAAAATGGCCTTCGGCCTCGAGGTCCATGGAGCGAACGGGCATCCCTGCACCCTCAAGGATTCCATCTACCGGAACCTCCCTTTTTCCCTGGGTTTGATTTTCGCGGTGATCCCCGTCATCGGATGGATCCTTCTCATATTCGCGATCATCCCGATCCTTTTCATCGAGCTCTGGCTCGTGATCGTGGACGATAAAGGCATGCGTCTCGGGGACCGCATCTCTGACACCCTGGTGGTGGAGCGGATTCCTTGAGGGCAGAGTCCCTGTCTCTTCGGGTCCTCCGGCTCCTGGGGACCGGATTCGGGGCGGGTCGATCCCCCTTCGCGCCCGGGACGGCCGGGACCCTCCTCGGGATCCCCCTTTTCCTTCTCCTCGCCCCTCTCGGGATCGTCCCCCTCCTTTTTGTCCTGGGGCTGGTGGTGATCGTCGGCTTCTTCGCTTCGGGGCATCTGGAGGAGCATGCGGGTCTCAAGGATCCCGGCGTCGTCGTGATCGACGAGGTTGCCGGGTACCTTCTGACCATGGCAGGGTCCCCCGCGGATGCATGGCACATCCTGGCCGGGTTTTTCCTTTTCCGCTTCTTCGATGTTGTAAAGCCGTTTCCCGTTCGCAGGGCGGAGGAAGTCCTTCCCGGAGGAGCGGGGATCATGATGGATGATCTTCTCGCGGGCTGTTATGCCTGGCTGTGCATCCGGGGACTGGAGGTTCTCCTCTTTTGAAAAGCATCCGGGAGATTGCCTCTGATGTCCTCCGGCAATGTTCGAGCCGCGGCTGGTCCCTGGCAGTGGCCGAATCCTGCACGGGAGGCCTCCTCGGTGGGAGCCTTACGGCGATTCCGGGGAGTTCCGAGGTCTTTGTCGGCGGGGTCATCGCATATTCCAATTCCTTGAAGTCACGCCTTCTGGGCGTGCCCGCCCAAACCCTGGAGTTGGAAGGGGCCGTGAGCGAGGAGACGGCCCTTGCCATGGCCAGGGGGGTCAGCACAATCACCGGGGCCCCATGCGGGGTCTCCGTAACGGGGGTGGCGGGCCCCGGGGGCGGAACGGAACAAAAGCCTGTGGGGACAGTCTGGTTCGCCGCGGTTTCCCCGACAGGTGAAATGACCCGCGGATTCCGGTTTGCGGGGGACAGGGACGCTGTCCGGGAACAATCGGTTCAGGCTGCCCTTGAACTTGTCCTCGAGGTAATGGATTTCAAGGAAAATTGAGGCTTTTTCTCGCGATTAAAATTGAGGACGCCATCCTTCAGGCACTGGCCGGGGGGATCGACAGACTCCGGGAAACCCGGGCGGCCGTCCGCTGGGTCGGGCCGGAGGGAATCCATCTGACGATCCGCTTCCTGGGGGAAACGGACCCGGACCGGGTCAAGGGCCTGGTTGAAAAAATATCCGGCGTTTCCTCGATGCTTCATCCTTTCCCCATTTCCGTCGCTGGAACGGGGGCCTTCCCGAGCCCAGCCAGGCCCAGGGTTATATGGGCCGGGGTGGAAGAGCCCTCCGGGACCTTAAACCGCCTGTGGGCCTTGATGGAAAAAGCGGTGACGGACCTCGGATGGGAAAGGGAAAGAAAGGGATTTTCTCCCCATGTGACCCTTGGACGGGTCAAGGGCCCCATCAATCTTTCGCGCCTGTCCTCCGTCATCCAGACCATGAAAGACGATGACTGGGGCTGGCAGGAAGTCCGCACCCTGGCCCTCATCCGGAGCCGGCTTGAAGGCGGAGGCCCAAGGTACGAGGATATCAAGGTATTTCCGCTGGGCAGAAGGAGCGAACCCGCAAAGCCGGACCGTTAGGACCGGAGGCCGGAATCCCGGCGGTCCCATCCGGGTTTTATAGAAAACAGGAACGGAATTTGCTATGATCTGCCGGTTAAGGATGCCATTGGACCCGGAGACCCCGGGAGGAAAAGGGACATGACACAGAAAAGCGATAAAGAAAAGGCTATTGAGGCTGCCGTCAATCAGATTGAAAGACAGTTCGGCAAGGGATCCATCATGCGCCTTGGATCCGATGAGGCCGTTCCGGATGTGCCGGTTATCAGCACCGGGGCGCTGTCGCTGGATCTTGCCCTGGGGGTTGGCGGGGTGCCGCGGGGGAGGGTCACCGAGATCTTTGGCCCGGAATCCTCGGGCAAGACCACGCTGATGCTGCACGTCATTGCCGAGGCCCAGAAACTCGGAGGGGTCGCAGCCTTTGTGGATGCGGAACACGCTCTGGATATAGGCTATGCGCGAAAACTCGGCGTGCGGACGGACGATCTCCTGGTGTCCCAACCGGACACGGGGGAGCAGGCTCTCGAGATCGTGGAAATGCTCCTTCGAAGCGGCGCCATGGACATCATCGTCATCGATTCCGTTGCCGCTCTTGTGCCCCGGGCCGAGATCGAGGGGGAAATGGGGGATTCGCATATGGGCCTTCAGGCGAGGCTCATGTCCCAGGCCCTCCGCAAACTAACCGGCGCGGTGAGCAAGACGCGGACCGCCCTGGTGTTTATCAACCAGATCCGCATGAAGATCGGGGTGATGTTCGGGAATCCCGAGACCACCACAGGCGGCAATGCCCTGAAATTCTATTCCTCGGTACGTCTGGATATCCGGCGCATCGGAGCCCTCAAGGAGGGCGACCGGAATGTGGGCAGCAGGGTCCGCGTAAAGGTCGTCAAGAACAAGCTGGCCCCTCCCTTCCGCCAGGCCGAGTTCGATATGATCGATGGGGAAGGCGTCTCGAGGGAGGGGGCCCTTATCGACCTCGGGCAGGAGACGGGCTTCATTGTACGGAGCGGGGCATGGTATTCCTACGGTGAGGAGCGGATTGGGCAGGGAAGGGAAAATACGAGGCAGTTTCTCCGAAACAATCCGGACATGGCCGACGAGATCGAGAAAAAAATCAGGGAACACAGCGGGATCGTGGTCCCGGCTGCCAGCGAAGGGGGTGAGGAGCTGTGAGCGAACAGGAAGCCCTGGACATCAATAACCTTCTGAAGGCATCCGCCGCCTACAATGCTTCCGACCTTCACATCAAGGTTGGGAACCCCCCTGTCCTCCGCGTGGACGGGAAGCTGCACCCTCTCCCCAACACCCGAAGGGTCACCCAGGAAGACGTCATCAAGATGGGTTTCTCCGTCCTTTCCGATCCACAGAAGGAGAAGTTCAAACGCCAGAACGAAATCGACGTTGCCTACAGCGTCCCCGGCCTTGGAAGGTTCCGGGTCAACATCTTTCAGCAAAGAGGAACGATCGGGATGGTTTTCAGGCTGATCCCCGTCAAGATCCTGACGATCGGGGATCTTATGCTGCCTTCCGTCCTGGCCAGCCTGGCCCTGAAGCCCAGGGGGCTCCTTCTTGTGACAGGGACGACCGGGAGCGGGAAGTCCACGACCCTGGCCGCGATGGTGCACCACATCAACCAGAACCGCACGGCCCACATTCTCACGGTAGAAGACCCCATCGAATATCTCCACAGGGACGTCAAGTCCATCGTCAACCAGAGGGAGGTGGGATCCGACACCATGTCCTTCGGCGCCGCCCTGAAAAGCGCCCTGAGACAGGATCCGGATGTGATCATGGTGGGTGAGATGCGGGATTTCGAGACGATTGAAACCGCTTTGGTGGCCGCCGAAACAGGGCACCTTGTCATGAGCACCGTTCACACCGTCGATGCCATGGAGACAGTCAACAGGATCATCTCCGTTTTCCCTCCGTATCAGCAGAAGCAGATACGGCTGCAGCTGGCGGGGGTCCTGCAGGGGATCATCTCCATGAGGCTCGTTCCCCGGGCGGACGGAAAGGGGCGCGTTCCGGCAGTTGAGGTCCTGGTCGCCACAAACCGCGTCCGGGAGTGCATCGTGGACAAGGACCGCACCCACGAACTGACCGATATCATCGGCGCCGGATATACCCAGTACGGCATGCAGTCCTTCGATCAGGCCCTCATGGTCCTTTTCAACAAGAAGCTCATCACCTACGAGGAGGCCCTCCGGCAGAGCACGCGGCCCGATGACTTTGCCCTCAAGGTCAAGGGGATCGATGCCACCGACGAGGCCTGGGTGGAGTTCGAGAAGATGAGCACGGATCAGGAGGCCAAGAGCAAGGAAGGCGGTCCCGAAAAGGCCGGGAAGGAAGGCGAACTTAGCCTCGACCGCTTCCGATGACCCGGGCCTCCGGCGGATCGGCGAAACAATGGGCCTTAAAGGCGCTGGCCCGAAGGATGCACACCACCCGCGAGATGGAAAGGGGGCTTTCGCGGCGCGGATGGTCCCGTGCGACGATTGAGGATGTCCTGGGGTATCTTGGGGAACTGGGGTACCTTGACGACGCGAAATTCGCGGAAGCATGGGTCACCGACCGGTCCCGGCTGAAGCTTCATGGGCCCATGCGGCTTTTGAAGGATCTTCAGGCCCGGGGGGTCGAGGAGGAAACGGCCAGGGCCGCGATCCAAAGGTTCCTGCCCAGATCCCGGGAGATGGAGCTGGCCCGCTGCGCTGCTGAAAGGAAAAGGCAGACCATCAGGGAATCGGGCATCCGGGCTGTCGCCGCCATGCATCGGCACTTGAGATCCCGGGGGTTTTCTGGCGATGTGATCCGGACCGTGATGTCCGAAATCCCCTTTGAGGAGGACGACTATTGAAAGGGTCCCAGATCCGGGAGATGTTCCTTAAATATTTTGAAGACAGGGGACACCGCCGGGTGCCGAGCTCCCCCTTGATCCCCCGGAACGATCCCACACTCTTTTTCACCAACGCGGGCATGGTGCCTTTCAAGGATGTTTTCCTTGGCAGGGAAAAAAGGGACTACACCCGGGCCGCCTCGGTTCAGAAGTGCATGAGGGTTTCCGGCAAGCATAACGATCTCGAAAACGTGGGACGCACGCCGCGCCATCACACTTTTTTCGAGATGCTCGGAAACTTCTCCTTCGGTGATTATTTCAAGAGGGAGGCGATCCGGTACGGATGGGAATTCCTGACGGTTTCGGCCGGGCTGGACCCGAAAAGCCTTGTGGTCACCGTTTTCAGGGAGGACGACGAAGCCTTCGATCTCTGGCAGGAAGTCGCCGGACTGGGACCGGAAAAGATCTTCCGTCTGGATGAGAAAGATAACTTCTGGTCCATGGGGGAGACGGGGCCGTGCGGCCCCTGCTCCGAGATCCTCATCGACAGGGGTACGGACACCGGATGCCAGGGCCCCGATTGCGGGCCTGCATGCGACTGCGGCCGGTTCCTGGAACTCTGGAACCTGGTTTTCATGCAGTACGACCGGGACGCGGAGGGGAACCTGACACCCCTTCCCCGGCCAAGCATCGACACCGGGATGGGTCTTGAGCGCCTCGCGTGCGTCCTCCAGAATCAGGACAGCAACTACCACACCGATCTGCTCTTTCCCTTTGTCCAGGAGGCCTCCAGGATGTCGGGGGTCCCTTATGGGGGTTCCGAAAAAGACGACGTCAGCCTTCGCGTGATCGCCGACCACGTCCGGGCGGTGGCCTTTCTCGTATCCGACGGCGTTCTGCCCTCCAATGAGGGGCGCGGTTATGTTTTAAGAAGGATCATGAGAAGGGCCGCCCGCCACGGGAAGCTACTCGGAATGGACGGGCCCTTCCTGCACAGGATCTGCCCTCTGGTCGGCGATGTTCTGGGAGACGCCTTCCCCGAACTTCGCAAGAATATGAAAAAAGTGGAAAAAGTCGTGCATCTGGAGGAGGATCGGTTTCTGCGGACGCTGGATCAGGGCCTCGCCCGGCTGTCGCACCTCATGGAGGAAGCCGGGGGAAAAGGCCTCGGGGTCCTTTCCGGGGAGGAGGCCTTCCGCCTTTACGACACCTATGGCTTTCCTCTGGATCTGACGGAGGACATCGCTGGCGAGAAGGGTCTTAAAATCGACCTCGAAGGGTTCAATCGGGAGATGAAAGACCAGAAAGACAGGGCGCGCGCGGCGTGGACCGGTTCGGGAGCCAAGGATGTGCCTGCCGTGTATAGGGATCTTTCGAATCATATCGGGCCGGTAATCTTTACGGGTTATGATGAAGAAGAAACCGCCGGCGCCCGTGTTGCCGGGCTGATTGTGGACGGGGATCGGGTGGAAAGCCGGGAAGGGGAAGGAGACGTGGATGTCATCCTCGACCGGACCCCTTTCTACGGGGAGAGCGGCGGCCAGGTGGGGGACAAGGGGGAACTGTTAGGGGATTGTTTTTCCCTGCAGGTTTTAGATACCATTAAGCCGCTCCCGGAGTTCACCGTCCATCGGTGCCGGATGGTCACAGGCCTTGTTCGGGTTGGGGATGTGTGCACCGCCCGCGTGGATTCCCTGGCGCGCGCGGCCGTGAGAAGGAACCACACGACGACCCACCTGCTTCACGCGGCTCTGCGGGAGGTCCTGGGAGAGCACGTCTCGCAGGCGGGCTCCCTTGTGGAGCCTGAGAGGTTCCGCTTCGATTTCAACCATTTCGAGGCCGTCTCCCCGGAACAGATCAAAAGGATCGAGGATATCGTGAACCGCCACACCCTCGAGAACCTGGAGGTCAACACCAGCCTGATGAGTCCCGATGAGGCCATTAAAAAGGGGGCTATGGCCCTTTTCGATGAAAAATACGGGGATGTCGTCCGCGTGATTTCCATCCCTGACGTGAGCCTGGAGCTTTGCGGAGGAACCCATGTCCGCAGGACGGGGGATATCGGCCTTTTCAAGGTGACCCATGAGGGAGGTGTGGCGGCCGGCGTCAGGCGCATTGAGGGGGTAACGGGGACAAAAGTCCTGGAACTCATCAGGGAGGACGAGGCTTTTCTGTCCGAGATCGCCTCCTCGGTCAAGGTCTCGGTCCATGAACTTCCGGCCCGGATCCGGAAGATCCTGGAAACTTTGCAGGAGCAGGACCGGAGGATCCGGGATCTCATGAAGGGTTT
>JAFGWO010000172.1 GCA_016937135.1 Pseudomonadota bacterium | reverse complement strand
GGAAAAAGGCAGCCCTGTCCTGTCCGTATGCAATGTCGTAGGGAGCATGATCACCCGCGAGTCGGACGCGATCCTTTACACCCGAGCCGGCCCGGAGATCGGCGTCGCCTCCACCAAGGCATTCACAACGCAGATCATCTGTCTGGTGCTCCTGGCCATCTTCCTCGGCCGAAGGAGGGGCACTCTTTCCCGGAAACGGGCGGAAAGCCTCATTGACTCCCTCATTGCCCTTCCCCAGAAGGTGGAGGAAATCCTGGCACAGGAAGGGATGATCGAGGAACTGGCGGGGTCCTTTTTCCAATACAGGGACTTTTTATACCTTGGCAGGGGGGTCCACTACCCCATTGCCCTGGAAGGGGCCCTTAAACTCAAGGAGATAAGCTACATCCACGCCGAAGGATACCCCGCGGGTGAGATGAAGCACGGCCCCATCGCCCTTATCGACGAGTCCATGCCGGTTCTGGTACTGGCGCCAAAAGACAGCGTATACGAGAAAATCCTCTCAAGCCTCGAAGAGGTAAAGGCCCGGGGGGGGATCGTCATCGCCGTCGCGGACCACGACGACCCCCAGTTGGCGGAAAAAACCGACCATATTATCCGGATCCCGGCAACCGACCCCCTCCTCACCCCCATTCTGACCACCATACCGCTGCAGCTCCTGGCCTACCACGTGGCTGTGCTCAAAGGCACGGATGTGGACCAGCCCAGGAACCTGGCAAAAAGCGTAACGGTGGAATAGGCTTTTATGAAATCAACGGTTTTAAAGCTCATCCGGAAGCCTCATGAAGCCCTGATGACCGTGCTCGCTAACGAGGACACCATCCTCCTCATGCTGGCCATCCTTGTGGGGCTGTTCAGCAGCCTCGGGGCCATCGGGTTCCTGGAGATGATCAAGGTTTTCCGGGTGATCTTCTGGAGCCCCTTCGGAGGGGAACTGACCGGATTCACCCCGGGGGACATCAAGGTCCTCCTCATCCCCTTCCTTCCAGCCCTCGGCGGGCTCATCGTGGGGCCTGTAACAAATATGTTTCCCTCGGAGGCCAAGGGCCAGGGTGTGCCCGAGGTCATGGAGTCGGTGATCCTGAGGGGGGGAATCCTCAGGATGAGGACCATCTTCATCCGGCTTTTCACCTCGGCGTTGTGCATTGGCTCCGGCGGCTCGGCAGGAAGGGAAGGGCCTGTTGCCCACATCGGGAGCGCGGTAGGATCCTACATCGCCCAGGTCTTCAAGCTTTCGAGCAACAATATCAGGACCCTCCTTGGCGCCGGGGCGGCGGGTGCCATAGCGGCCACATTCAACGCTCCCCTTGCGGGCACCCTCTTCGCCCTGGAGATCATCCTGGGCGAGTGGCATGCGGCGGCCTTCAGCCCCGTGATCATGTCCTCCGTGGTGGCCACCACCGTCGCCCGCTACCTTTACGGGAACATCCTCGCATTCGAGGTCCCCTTCTACCAGATGGTCAACCCGGTGGAGATCTTTTTCTATATCCTCCTCGGGATACTGACCGGGGCCGTAGCTCTCCTTTTCATCCTGACCCTCGACCAGATCGAGGAGTTTTTCAAGGCAAAGGTCCGTCTCCCCCTGTGGGCCAAGCCTGCCCTCGGGGGCCTTCTGCTGGGGTGCATCGGCTTTGTCTTTCCCCAGGTCTTCGGGAACGGATACGATTTCATGAGCGTCGCCCTCATGGGAAATATGGGGTTTGGCCTCATGTTCAGCCTGGTTTTCCTCAAGATCCTCGGCACTTCCCTGACTCTGGGTTCGGGGGGATCAGGTGGGGTTTTCGCCCCGACCCTTTACATCGGGGCCATGGTCGGCGGCACTTTCGGGAGCATTATCCACACCGCCTTTCCCGCCGTGACCGCCACCCAGGGAGCCTATGCCCTCGTCGGGATGGGGGCCCTCTGCGGCGCCGCCTGCCATGCACCCTTGACAGCCATACTCCTCCTTTTTGAGATGACGGGGGACTACCACATCATCCTTCCCATCATGGTCTCGTGCATCGTGAGCAACCTCACCATCCGGGGCCTTTTCCCTCACTCCATCGATTCCCTCAAGCTTTACAAAAAAGGCATCAACGTCAAGGCGGGGGTGGAAACCAACGTCCTTCAGGAATTGAAAGTCCGGGAGGCCATGACCACCAATGTGGAAAGGATCCCCCACGACATGAAGTTCGGGGACATCGTGAAGTATGTCACCCAGAGCAAAAATACCAGCTTCCCGGTGGAGGACCAGGACGGCCATTTCGTCGGGATCCTCTCCTTCCAGGACGTCAGGCAGCACGTTTTCGATCCGGACCTCGAAGGCCTCGTCGTTGCCAGGGACATCGCCAACCTGCATAACGTCGTCATGATCGCGCCCACAGACAGCCTCAAGGATGCCCTGGAAAAACTCGCGTACAGACATGTGGAACACCTCGTGGTCCTGGATCCGAAAAATCCGAGGAAAATCCTGGGCATCCTCACCCGGCGCGACATCATCTCCACCTACAAACAGGCCATTTTCCGGTATGACAAAACAGAATAGCCCCGGCTTTTCCCTTCAGAACCTCAACCCTGCCCAGCGAGAAGCCGTCACCCGGACCGAAGGGCCCCTTCTTGTCCTGGCCGGAGCGGGGAGCGGAAAGACCCGCGTCATCACCTACCGGATCGCCTACCTCCTCCAGGAACGCAGGATCCCTCCCTACGCTATTTTCGCCGTGACCTTCACCAACAAGGCAGCCGGCGAAATGAGGGAAAGGGTGATCGGCCTCGCGGGAAAAGAGGGAAAAGCTGTATGGATCTCCACCTTTCACTCGGCCTGCGTGAGGATCCTCCGCCAGCATATTGAAAAAACGGGGATCAGCCGGCATTTTTCCATCTTCGACGCGAATGACCAGTCCCGCCTTTTCAAGGAAACCCTCAGGGAAATGAACGTGGACGCCAAGATCCTTCCCCCCCGGCGGGTGTCCTACCTTATCAGCCGGGCCAAGAACTCCCTTATCGGTCCCGACGAAATGGAGACGCAAGGGGTTGGGGGGAGGGACCCTCTTTTCGAGAAAATTGTCCAGGCCTACAGGATCTACGAGGACAAATTGCGGCAAAGCCAGGCCCTCGATTTCGATGACCTTCTCCTTTTCACGTGGAAGCTCTTCGAAAACTATCCGGAAATCAGGGATTTCTACTCCCGGATGCTGCGTTACATCCTGGTGGATGAATACCAGGACACCAACCACGCCCAGTACCAGATCATCCGGCATCTTTGCGCTGCCCACCGGAATCTTTGCGTTGTGGGGGATGACGACCAGAGCATCTACCGGTGGAGAGGGGCGGACATCACAAACATCCTGGATTTTGAGAAGGATTTCCCGGAAGCAGCGGTGGTTACTTTGGGGAGCAATTACCGGTCCACCGCCAATATTCTCGGCGCCGCATCATGCCTCATCGGCCACAATGCCGGAAGGAAGGAAAAAGAGCTTCTTGCCGTCCGGCCGGCGGGAAGCAAGGTGACCGTTCATTCGGCCATCGATGAAAGGGACGAGGGGGACTTCATCGCTGCCACCATTAATCGCCTCATCCGGCAGGAATCCTTCAAACACGGAGATTTCGCCGTATTCTACCGGATCAACGCCCAGTCAAGGGCCATCGAGGATGCCCTCCGCAAGATGAACATACCCCATCGCATTGTAGGCGGGGTCCGTTTTTACGACAGGAAAGAGATCCGCGACGTCATCTCATACCTCCGGATTCTCCTGAACCCGGAGGACTGGGGGAGTTTCGAAAGGATCATCAACGCTCCCCCAAGGGGGATCGGGAAAGTTTCCATGGAGAAGATCCGGGAAGCCGGAAAGCCGGGCCTGGCCCCGGAAAAAGCCCTGGAAGAGATTCTCAGGCAGGGAACTCTGGGACGCAAAAACCAGGCCACCGCGGAGGATTTCCTCAAGACGATAGCCCGGCTAAGGGAAAAGGCGGAGAGCGGCCCTCCGGATGAGCTGGTTGTTGCCGTCCTCGAGGACACCGGATACCTGCGTTCCCTTCGGGATGAGGGCACCGACGAATCCAGGGCGAGGATCGAGAACCTGCACGAGTTTCTGGCGGTTGCGGCGGATTTCATGGAGGGCGCTCCCGGAAGCCTTGAGGGCGGGATTGAAACCCTCGCTGCCTTTCTGGACCAGATTTCCCTGGTTTCGGATATCGATGAGGTGAAGGAGGAAGGATCCTCCGTGACCCTCATGACCCTTCACACCGCAAAGGGGCTGGAATTCCCTGTCGTTTTTATTGCCGGCGTCGAGGAGGACCTGCTTCCCCATTACCGGGCACAGGGGGAACCCGTTGAAATGGAGGAGGAAAGGCGTCTCTGTTACGTGGGGATGACCCGGGCGAAGGAAAACCTGTTCCTGACGATGGCAAGGAGAAGACGGCTTTTCGGGCAATACGACAACGCGTTTCCGAGCCGGTTCCTGCAGGAGCTTTCCTCGGAAAACGTCCAGATGCACGAGGAATCGATTTTTCCCGTCCACGGAATCGCGGGGTTTAAAACCCCGTCGCCTGAAACGCCCCCGGCAAAAGTGGCCATTGGGGATTTTACCTTCATCCCGGAACCGGTCGAAGAGGAAAGGACCGTCATCCCCGGCATGCAGGTCCGCCACCCCATGTTCGGTCAGGGGCAGGTCATGCGCGTGGAAGGGTCCGGGGGCGATGCCCGCATCACGGTCTACTTCCCCCGGGGCGGGAAGAAAAAGCTCGTGGCAAAGTACGCGAATCTGGAAAAGGTCTGAAAATAGCCGGGGATCCCAGTCAGAACCCGGACGGCGGGTTCCAGATCTCGATAGTCCTGTCATTCAGATTTCCCCCCACCACCAAAACCCTTCCATCCGGCAGGGGTGTCGCCGAATGCCCGATCCTCGGAACCCGCATTTTCCAAAAAAGCCGGGTCGATTCGCCGGTGGCCAGGTCCAGGATTTCCCCCGACCGGCACTCCTCGGCAGTTAATCCGCCTCCAAGGATAAGGATTAACCCATCCGACACTTGGGTTCCTGAATGATTGCTTCTGCCCACAGAAATAAAATTTGGCTCGTTTAAGGATATGTTTTGAAGATTCAAAGTATCAATCTTTTCTAGGACTCCGGTGTTATTTATCCCCCCTATAAAAATTTGTGAATCAGTTGTTTTTATAAGACTTTGAAACCCTATTTTCCCCTCTGAAAACTGAGTAGATCCGAGTCCAATTTCCGTTAATATATTGAAAGTATTAACCTCATCAAAATAAGAAAAATTGAAATATCCACCTGCACAAATCAAAATATTTTGATTTACCTCACAAACAGTACTTTCACGTTCGGAATTTAAACCGATAAAGGGTAAGAGCGTTTCTTCAAAGGGATTGCAGGAAATATCAATTTTATAACCACCAATTAACCATTGTTTTCTAGCACTGTCATTATATCCACCAACTAAAACAATTTTTTGTTCATAAATTACTGGGAAAAATCCTACTCGAAAGCTTAAAAGAGATTTCGAGGAAATTTCTTTTTTTTCCAAATCAATAACTTCATAAAAATTATCATCCACTCCGGGCAGCCCACCCTTGAAAACAAAAAGCCGGTTGTTGAGGGTGTCGTGGAGGACATGCTGTCCGCTTCGCGGGTTTGCAAGGCTGGCGGCGTAGGCGTTTACCGCCAGGCCGGTCCCCAGAGGCACCAGCTCTTCGATCACCGTCGTCTGGACATTTCCCCCGATGATCAGGACAGTGTCTCCTACGGCAACGGCGGAGTGATCCTTCCGGACATAGAGGAGGGATCCGGCCTTGGAGAACCCTCCCGACTCGTGGAGCGGCACGGCCACCTCCGGGCCGGTGATGGATTCCGGAAGGACCCCTTCCATGACGACTTTTCCGGCGGTGACGGCCTGAACCCTGACGGATCCCCCCGTATCCACTTCACCGAGGGCACCCTGGTGATCCTCCCAGGGGAATTCCCGGATACTGGCTCCGTCTCCCTCCCCTATGATCACCCTGATGGTTCCAACATACGGCGCCGAATCGGGAAATCCCAGGGCCGCCATATCAAGGTTGTCCTTCCAGTCGGAGGGAAGCTGGATCTGGAGACGAAGGGTATCGCTCCCCCCTCCATCCCCGCAGGCTCCAAGGCAAAGGATCCCCACCACCACGAGGATTATCGAAAATACCCCCCGGATCACCAGGTCACCTCGACATTGGTCCCCCCGCCTCCCCCTCCGGACGAGGAAGCCGCGATCCCAAGAAGTACGAGCACCAGGATGGCGGGTCCGTATTTTTTCCAGGCGGGGACCTGGGTGACTTCTCTGCCTGCGCCTTCCGGCAAAGGCAGGGTCCCGGGGAGATTGACCTGGGAGGAAACCGTCTCCGACGCGTCTTCCCACTGGAAACGGAGGGGTGATAGAAATCGCTCCATTCTGGACCCGGCCACTTTCCGATCATCCCCCTTCTCCCAAAGGACTTCATGATCCAGGGGCAGGCCGTCTCTTCCGACTATCCAGCATTTCAGGTTCCCCGCGCGGCTGTCGGGGATCAGGATATAGTCGACGTCTAGTTTCTTTGTCAGAAAGGACAGATAGGACTGGTCCCCGGCTTCCATCCGGCCAAGGAAGAAATCCCCGGGTTCACCGACAGGGCCCGTTTCTTCCAGGGTAAAATCAAGGGTCGGGCGGTCCCACTCCTCGACCATCAGGCGGGTGCTCCAGGGTCCGTATCCAACCGCCCTGGCTTCAAGGTAATGCACCCCCGGAAGGATATTGCCGTTAAACCCGCTCCCGTATCCCGCTTCTTTCCCGTCCAGAAGGATCCTGGCATCGGAAGGTCTGCCTTTGACAAAAAGCGGAACAGAATTTTTTTTCAGGAACTGTCCCCTGGCCCTGCCGTAGGCGGCGATCACCTCCGGGGAATATCGGTCGGGAGTCAGGGATGCCTCGGGATCCAGGGCAGCCGCCTTGATGAACCGGGTGGAAAAAGCCGGATCCCCCTTGGCGCGCAGGATCATCCCCCCCAGGATGCCGGATTCAAAGGCCATCCGGCTCTTGAACCGGCTTTCGCCGGGCGCCCCCAGGAGTCTGTCCACTTCGTTCAAAAAACCCAGGGCGCTGTCAAAGGAAAAGGTGTAATAGGCCGACCAGGCCTTCTCCATGAGTTCGCTGATCCGTTTGAGGGCCGCCGAATCGGCTGTCTTTATGGCTTCAAGGAGGACATCGGCCTCCTGCCGCCATTGGGCCAGGATGCGGGCCGTATCCTCTCTCTCCTTCAAAAGGAGCCCCGGATCCAGGAAAGCACCCGCAACGGCCTCCTCCCAGGCGGCTTTAATCCCCGGGCCTTCAAAGGACGATTCAAGGACAGCCACGCTTCCCGGGATCAAGCCGGCCGCATCGCAAAGAGAAACCCGGAGCAAGGCGACGATGAGAAAAAGAACCAGTTTCCTAATGAAGGGTAGGGCCAGCATCCTCATCTTTTTTCTCCAGGGCTGATCCCTGCCTTTCCATTTCCTCCTCCAGCTCCCAACGGCTGAGGGTCCTCAGCCCAAGGATCTTTTTCCGGTACCACGTCAGCAGGAAGAGGAGGGTGGTCAGTCCCCATATCGTGGCGGAACTGGCAAGGACGGGGATCCAGGTGGCCTTTACACGCGCATATTGTCCGAACCCTTCCAGGATGGCGGAGAGGGAAACCCCGAAAGCCTTTTTTGCGCCTTCTTCCAGGCTTCCCGATACGAGGGAAGCCTGGATAAGATCGGCCACGGAGCCCTCCCCGAACCTGCGCGTGAGATACCTGATAAAAAGGAAGCTGCGGGCATATGCGGCTTCGGCGGGACCTGACCGGGCAGGAAATCTTATCTCGAGATCTTCAAAATCCGGGGCGCTCCCTGTGATCTGGGCCCAGCCCAGGCGCAGAAGGCGGGAAAGGTTCATTTCCCCCGACATGAAAGTGGCGACCCCCTCTTCGAACCAGATGGGGAACCTCATCCCGGCATCGGATTGGGCCCCTCCCAGAACAAGATGGACCATTTCATGGCGGAGGATGGACCAGTAAACTGCCTCCCCGGCCTTCATCGCCCCCGGGGAAAGGATAAGAACTGTCCCGGAGGAAGGATAGGTCAGGGCCCCGGCCCATTCAGGGGCGGGCCCCCGGGGCATCTGGAGGGCGGCGAACTCCTCTTTGCTTCCGGCTACGACAATGGAGTATTCCCCCTCGCCGGCGGTTCCAAGACCGAGAAACGTTGAAGATTCCTCAAGGAATCGATCCGCTTTGTCGAGGATCTCCCCCGCCAGCCTGTCGAAATTCTGACGAAAATAGACCGTTATGCCCGGGACAGAGACCTGCATCCAATCCGGGCCGGTAACGGGATCGATCCGGTCCTGGCTTGCGGAGGAAAGGAGTAGAAAAAAGATGGGCGCAAGGGCTCTGATCACCGGAATTTTTCCGTGAGTTCCTTCAAGGGGATACCAACAAATTCCAGTGTTTTAAAACGGCTTTTCCCCCCGGAGACCACCCGGACCCGCCCTTTGGCGATCCCGGCTTTCGCGGCAAGGAGTTTGACCAGCGCCTTGTTGGCCGCCCCCTCGACCGGGGGGGCGCAGAGCCTGACAACGAGAGCCCCTTCCTGCCACCCTTCTATGGAATCCCTGGACGCCCGGGGTTTTACAAGAACATCGATGCGTGCCTTTTCGACGACAGGTTCAGGCACTTCAAACGCCTTATTCCAGAGTCAGGGTCAGGGTCGGGAAGGAAATACCGGGGCTTGCGGAAGGGCGGACAACCAGGGAATGTCTTAACCCCGGGCCGAAAAAGGCAATAACACCGGTTTCAAGGATCTGGTCGGCTTCATCGAAGGAAAAGGGAACCGGGTCATCGTCAAAGAGCACGCGCAGGTCGGTCTTTGAAAGGGATCGATCCTCTGTCCCGGTGCTGTAAAGGAGGGAGACGGCAAACTGATACCTGCCTTGCGCGTTGCCGGGGCGGGAGGGACTGTATTCCTTTGACAAAACCACCCATTCCCCGATGACACCCTCCTCGATGGGAGGCACGAGGCCGGGACCGCGCACCCTGATGCAGGAAGACGCCAAAACGAGAACGGCGCAGAGCACGAAAAGGAAAAGGATCCTCTTCCGGTCAGAAAAACCACGGGCGAATCCTCTTGACGAAATCAATCTTTTTCCCTGGTGACCAGGTATTTGATGTTTTCTTCCCTTCCAGCCTGGGCATCAAGGGCCTCTGTAGTGACATCCAGCATTTTCAGATGTCCCTGGGCGGCTGCCCTGACCGAGGTTTCGAACTGGGCCCTGATGCGCTTGATCTCAACGATCTGATCGCTCAGGGCAGCCACCCTGCGGTGGGCGTCGTCCAGCATCTTTTCAGCCTTGAGCTCCGCTTCCCTCAGGATGATCTCGGCTTCCTTTCTCGCGGAGGTCTTCATATCCTCCGTGATCTTCTGGGCCGTCATCATGGTCTCCTTGAGGGTCTGCTCCCGTTGTTTGAGCTCGTCATACTGGTTGCCGAGGCGGGCCAGCGTCTCCTTGAGCTTTCCGTTTTCCCTGATGAGCTCCTCGAATTCCGAGGCCGCAAGCTCAAGAAACGTCTCTACTTCATGGGGGTCTAACCCCCGGAATCTCTGCCGGAACTGCTGACTCTGGATATCAAGGGGGGATAATCTCATCGGGCCCTCCTTTCGCGACGCCTCTCAACGCATGGACATGGCGATCCCGTAGAGGGACTGCACCAGAAACGACTGAAGAAAAATGATGACAAGGATAGCGATGATGGGAGACAGGTCCATCATCCCGGCCCGCAGGGGCAAAAACCTGCGGATGTAACCCAGCACCGGCTCCGTGACGCGGACAAGAAAAATATAGATCTGATTGTAGGGATCCGGAGAAAACCAGGACACCACTGCCCGAATGACAATCAGCCACATATACAGGTTCAGGACGATGCCGAGGACTTTCGCAACAGCCATTATGAAATTGCTTAGAATAAACACCTTCAGAATACCTCCCTGACCGCAGGAAAACTGGGATCAATATAGTAAGTCAAAGGAAAAGAGTCAAAGGGGGAATGGAGGGCCGGAAAGGCGACGGGGAGACGGGGCGAGGGGGCGACGGGGTGACAAGACGACGGGACGACGGGGCGCTGGAATCTGCAATCTGGAATCTGGAATCTGGAATCCATCGATCGGACCTGATATAACCTTTTTATGGATTTTCGAGACGGTATCGCCTTTATCGGCGGCGGGAACATGGCCGAAGCCCTGGCCGGCGGGATCACGCGTTCCGGGATCGCTCAGCCGACTTCCATCATCATTTCCAACCGGCGCCCCGAAAGACGCCTGTATTTCAGCGAACGATACGGCTTCAAGGTCACCGGGGATAATGCCGAGGCAGTGAAAAGCAGCGGTACCGTCTTTATTTCGGTCAAGCCGCAGGTGGTCCCCCAGGTCCTGGAGGAGGTTCTCCCGTCCCTTTCCCCCGGGCAGCTGGTCATTTCCATCGCGGCGGGTGTTACCCTGAATTTTCTGGAAAGCCGTCTCCCCGGGATCCCCGTTATCCGATCCATGCCCAACACACCTGCAATGATCGGGGCAGGGGCTACTGTCATCACCCCTGGAGCCCTTGTCGGGGAACCGATGACCGATTGGGCGGCCCGTCTTTTCAGAAGCGCAGGGATCTGCCTGGTCCTTCCGGAGCAGCTCATGGACGCGGTAACAGGCCTTTCGGGAAGCGGTCCGGCCTATATCTTTCACATGGCCGAGGCTTTGACAGAGGCGGGCGCCTCCCTGGGGATCCCCCGGGAACAGGCCCTCGACCTTGCCAGACAGACAATCCTCGGCGCCGCCCGGATGATGACGGAAACGAAAGACCGACCGGAAAGGCTGAGGGAAAAAGTCACCTCCCCCGGCGGTACGACCCAAGCGGCCCTGCGATCCATGGATCAGGCCGGTTTTGTCAAAACCATCGTGGAGGCTGTGGCTGTCGCTGCCCGTCGATCGAAGGAACTTGGAAAGGGAGGAAATTGATTGAGGATCGAGAATTGAGAATTGGGATTGAAGGCTGAAAATTTTTTTAATTTTCAATCCTCAATTCTCAATTTTGTCCTTCCCTCCTCCGTCCTTTCCCTCCGCCTCTCCCCCTCCGAGCACCCACTGCTTCAGGATTTCGAAATCTCCAGGATCCGGGAAGCTCCGCCTCATGAATACGAGGCTGTTTTTCCCCATCGGGATCAGAAGGTACCGGTCAACGGCCTTCACCCCTGAAGGGTCGGGGCGAAAAAACTCCTCCTGGGAATGTTCGCTGGAAACCGCCATGCGGTCCTGAAAAAGACGGATCTTCTGGGGGACCATGAGGGTTTCATTGGACGGCGCAAATACGTGAAGAAAAATCAGGATCTGGGAAAAACCCCAGTAGAGGAGGACTGCTCCGGCAGCCCAGACCAGACCTTTTAAATAATTTCCGTCAAGGCTGTGTCCAAGGAGGATACCGCCGGCCACGAGGGGCATGGTCAATTTCGGCAAAGGTCGGGTTCGGGCGGTGATGCGGACGATATGGTAAAGATCCCCCCTGCTCAGTTGAAAAACCAGTTCCGGTGTTTCCTCCTCCGGACCCATGTTCAAAACGGCGCGCCCCTTTCCCCGAAAATGGCCGTCCCGATCCGGACAATGGTCGCCCCCTCCTCCACCGCCTCCTCGAAATCCCCCGTCATGCCCATGGAGAGCTCTTTCAGGGCATGGCCGGGGAAGCCCTTTTTCAGGAGGGAATCCCTCAACTCCCGAAGGCCCCGGAAATACGGACGCGCTGACTCGGGATCGGGATCATAGGGCGGGATGGTCATCAGGCCGGCCGGGCTTACCCCTTCTTCCTCCAGAAGGGCATTCAGGATCTCTTCCGTTTCCGCGGGATCGCAGCCGGACTTGGCGGCCTCGCCGGACACGCTGACCTGGATCAGGACCTGGCATGTTTTTTCCCTTTCCCGGTATCTTTTCGCCACTTCCCTGCCCAGTTCGACAGAATCGATGGAATGGATCCAGGAAAAGAGGTCAGGGCAATATTTCGCCTTGTTGGACTGCAGGTGACCTACCAGGTGCCATACCAGGTCGGCCGGCAGGAGGGGGACTTTATCCCTGGCCTCCTGAACCCTGTTTTCCCCGAAATGGACCTGGCCGGCGGCGGCCGCCTCGGCAACGCTTTCGGCGGGATGGGTCTTGCTTATGGCAAGAAGAAGGACTTCTGAAGGATCGCGGCCCACTCCCAGGGCCGCGGCGGCTATACGCCGCCTGGCTTCTTCCAGGTTGGATCGGATATCTTTCATAGTAAAAGGTATAGCAGGAGACGAAAAGAAAATCAGCCGGTTTCCCTGTTCTCAATCTCCCCGCAGATTTTTCCCCTCCCCCTCCATCCCTGTTAAAAACGATAACATGCTGAATTTACAGGGATACAGGGGATTGAGGGGATAAGACCCTTCCGGATCCTGAACGGGCCAGAAAAAGAAGAAGCCGCGTCCTCACGGACACGGCTTCAAGGATGGAAAATGGCGGGGTCGACGGGACTCGAACCCGCGGCCTCCGGCGTGACAGGCCGGCGTTATAACCGACTTAACTACGACCCCTTTTGATTTTCGCTTTTTCAGAGACCTGGTGGGCGGTACAAGGCTTGAACTTGTGACCCCCGGCTTGTAAGGCCGATGCTCTCCCGACTGAGCTAACCGCCCAACGAGCGAATACTTATAGAACGCCTGCCAAAACCTGTCAACTCTCGAATGCGGATCCTTCCGGGAAAACCAGGCATTAGTGACTCGCCCGGCCTGTCCTCAAAAAACTCCGGAGGCCCGACACTGTCAGTGGGCGTGGACCTGGCCGGTTTCCTCGGAGATCCCGCCTCCGGCTCCGCCGGGGTTGGGCCGAAGGGGAGGAATCGGCTCTTTTTCCTTTGCCTCCCTTAAAGCCATTCCGAGGACTTCGTCCATGTTTTCCACCGGAATCACTGTGAGACCTTTGAGGATCTCCTTAGGGACCTCGGCCAGATCGATCTCGTTCTCTTTGGGGATGATCACGTTGGAGACCCCTCCCCGGTTGGCGGCCAGAAGCTTCTCTTTCAATCCGCCGATCTTCAGGACGCGTCCCCTGAGGGTTATCTCCCCGGTCATGGCGAAATCGTGCCTGACGGGCCTTCCGGTGAGGGCAGAGGCAAGGGAGGTAGCCAGGGTGATTCCCGCTGACGGCCCGTCCTTCGGAATCGCACCTTCCGGGACGTGGACGTGGATATCGACCTTCTGGTAGAAATCCCTGGGAAGACCCAGTTCCGCCGCGCGGGACCGGACATAACTCAGCGCCGCCCTTGCGGATTCCTGCATCACGTCCCCGAGCTTCCCGGTCAGGATAAGGTTGCCCTTCCCCTCAAGGATGGTCACTTCGGTCTGGAGGATCTCTCCGCCCACCTCGGTCCAGGCCAGCCCCGTGGTGAGGCCGATCCTGTCTTTTTCCTCGATGGCGCCGTATTTGAACCTGGGGACGCCGAGGAAATCCCGGACCACCTTTGGGGTCACCTGGATCCGCTTCCGGCCTTCCTTGACCTTGATGACCTCGCGGGCCACCTTCCGGCAGACGGATGCGATCTCACGTTCAAGGTTCCGGACGCCGCTCTCCCTGGTGTAGCCGCGGATGATCTCGAGAAGCCCTTTTTCCGTGAAATTCACGTTTTCCTCTTTGAGGCCGTTGGCTTCCATCTGTTTTTTGACAAGGAACTTCCTGGCGATGTTCAGCTTCTCCGGCTCCGTATAGCCGGCTATCCGGATCACTTCCATTCTATCCCGGAGGGCGGCTGGAATGGGATCCAGGGAGTTGGCGGTTGTGATGAACATGACCTGGGAAAGATCGTAGTCGACCTCAAGGTAGTGGTCCGAAAAGGCGTTGTTCTGCTCCGGATCAAGAACTTCAAGGAGAGCTGAGGAAGGATCCCCCCGGAAATCCATGCTCATCTTGTCGACCTCGTCGAGCAGGAATACAGGGTTGATGCTCTCGGCCCGCTTCATGGACTGGATGATGCGGCCCGGCAGAGCCCCGATATAGGTTCGCCGATGCCCGCGTATCTCGGCCTCGTCCCGAACCCCTCCGAGGGACAACCGGACGAAATTGCGCCCGATGGCCCTGGCGATGGATTTGGCAAGGGAGGTTTTGCCGACCCCGGGAGGCCCGACGAAGCAGAGGATGGGACCTTTGAGGCTTCCCATTAGCTGATGGACAGCCAGATACTCAAGGATCCTCTCCTTGACCTTTTTCAGTCCGTAGTGATCCTCTTCAAGTATTTTTTCCGCTTCAATGATATCGAGCTTGTCATCGGTCTTCAGGCTCCATGGGACCGAGATCAGCCAGTCGATGTAGTTGCGGACGACCGTGGCCTCGGCAGCCATGGGGGCCATCATCTTGAGCCTGCGGAGCTCCTTAACGGCCTTCTCGTGGACATCCTTCGGCATGCCGGCCTTTTTGATCTTGTCCTCGAGTTCCTGCACCTCGGCCTTGTTTTCGTCCTTCTCTCCGAGTTCCTTCTGGATGGCCCGCATCTGCTCGTTCAGATAATATTCCTTCTGGGTCCGCTCCATCTGGCGCTTCACGCGGCTGCGGATCTTCCGCTCTATCTGGAGGATCTCGATCTCGGATTCCAGGACCTGCATGAGGGAATCCATCCTTCGGGTGATGTCCACCATCTCCAGAAGATCCTGTTTGTCCTCGATCTTGATCATCAGCTGAGCGATGACCGTATCGGCGAATTTGCCGGGATCGTTGATCGTCGCTACGGTTGCCAGGATCTCCTGGGGGATTTTCTTGTTGAGCTTCGAATACCGCTCGAACCTCTCCACGACGCTTCGCATCATGGCTTCCAGCTTCGGGGTCAGCGGGGTGGGTATCTCCAGATCCTCGAATGTGGCGCTGAAATAGTCATCAGTCTGGATATACTCACTGATCCGGATCCGGCCCTGCCCCTCGACCAGGACTTTGACCGTCCCGTCCGGGAGGCGCAGCATCTGAAGGATCGAGGAAAGGGTCCCGATGCTGTTGATGTCCTCTGGGAGGGGATCGTCGATCTTGGCATCCTTCTGGGCGGCCAGAAGGATGTTTTTCCCGCTCCCCATGGCCTTTTCCAGAGCCTTTATTGACTTTTCCCTTCCCACGAAAAGGGGAACGATCATGTGGGGAAAAACCACGATATCCCGCAGGGGAAGAACCGGCAGGTTTTCATCGATAACAACAGGGTCACGTTTTTCTGTCATAGGGTATCACTCTCCAATCGCCGCGCCGGCTACTGGACCGGCGGGCAGTAATTTGTTCCTGGAAACAGACCGGGCGGGGGATCAGGAGACTTTCTTTTCCCCTTCTCCTCCCTCGCCGGACTGGTAAAGAAGGATGGGATCCGCTTTGCGGGAGACGACTTCCTCGTTGATGACGCATTCCCTGACGTTGGGCTGAGAGGGAAGGTCGTACATGATGTCCAGCATGACCTCTTCCAGAATGGCGCGCAATCCCCTGGCGCCGGACTTGCGTTTGACAGCTTCCACCGCGACCGAGGTAAGGGCCTTCTCGGTGAATTTCAGCGCGGTGTCCTCGAATTCGAAGATCTTCTGGTACTGCTTGACCAGGGCGTTCTTCGGTTCGGTGAGGATCTGGACCAGGGCCTTTTCATCGAGGTCGTGGAGGGTCGCCACCACTGGAATTCGCCCCACAAACTCGGGGATCATCCCGTAGCGAATGAGGTCCTCCGGCTGCATCTGGGAGAGGATCCTCCCGATATCCTTTTCTGCGGCCGCCTTGACGTCAGCCCCGAATCCCAGGACCTTGGCTCCAACACGCTGTTCGATGACGGAATCCAGCCCGACAAAAGCCCCTCCACAGATAAAGAGGATATTTTCGGTGTTGACGGGGATGAACTCCTGCTGGGGATGTTTGCGCCCCCCCTGGGGCGGGACATTGGCAATCGTCCCTTCTATGATCTTCAGAAGGGCCTGCTGTACTCCCTCGCCCGAAACATCCCGGGTTATGGAGGGGTTATCGCTCTTGCGGGCCACCTTGTCGATCTCATCGATGTAGACGATGCCCTTTTCGGCCCGGTTGACGTCATAGTCGGCGTTTTGAAGAAGCCTGAGGATGATGTTTTCCACGTCCTCCCCGACATAGCCTGCCTCGGTAAGGGTTGTGGCGTCGACGATGGCAAAGGGCACATTCAGGATCCTGGCCAGAGTCTGGGCCAGGAGGGTTTTCCCCGACCCGGTGGGGCCGATGAGGAAAATATTGCTTTTTTGCAGCTCCACATCGTCGCTGGTGGCCTCGATGCGCTTGTAATGGTTGTAGACGGCCACCGAGAGGATCTTTTTGGCCCTCTCCTGACCGACCACATATTCATCCAATGTGGCCTTTATCTGCTCCGGCTTG
>JAFGWO010000171.1 GCA_016937135.1 Pseudomonadota bacterium | reverse complement strand
GAAAGGGAAAACCCCGCTTTTCCCTTTCCGGGAAGCCGAAAGTCCGGCATGGACTTTTGGCGACCCTATGTACCGCAGTCCGGGTCGAGGGAGCCGGACGTTCGGGAGGAGAGATGTCGGGCATCCACGAGATCACTTACAGCGTCAGGCCCTGTGAAGCGGGTTACGGCAAAACCGCGCTCCCCGGCGCCCTTTTGAATTATCTTCAGGACGCCGCCTTTGATCACAGCATCCATCTCGGGTCCTCGGTCTTCGACCTCTTTCCCCTGGGCCTTACCTGGGTCCTTTCCCGGTATCATATCAGGATCCTGCGCTATCCCCGTTCCAAAGAACAGGTCCGGATCCAGACCTGGTATTCCGGCTCCCAAAGACCCTTCCACCTCCGTGAGTGGAAGATCCTCGATCCCCAGGGGGAGGAACTCCTTCTTGCAACGAGTTCGTGGCTCATCGTGGATCTCAAGACGGGTCGGCCCTCAGACAGGGATGTGGCCCTGAAAGGCTATCCGCCGACGGAAATGAGGGCCATCGAGGATGATTTCAAAACCCTTCCCCTTCCCCGGAGGCAGGATATCACCCGATGTTTTTCCGTTCGGGTCTCTGACACCGACCTTAACAGGCACGTCAACCACGTGCAGCACATCCTGTGGTCCCTGGAATCCGTTCCTGAGGGGTATCTTTCAGACAGGGTTCTCATCGGCATCGAGGTCAGCTACAAGAGGGAGATCTTCTTTGGTCAGGAAACAACGGTGGCTACCGAGGTCCGGGAGGACGGGACCTGTCTCCATCGGCTCATTACCGAACCTGGCGGGAAGGAAGCGGCGAGATTGCGGACCGTCTGGAAAAAACGGGAAGGCAAATCCGGGGGCAGACCATGAACGAAAATCCTTCGTCACTGAAAAAATTTTCCTTCCAGGACCTCCTTTCCTTCCTGAAAACGGGGATCTGGAGGATCCGGAAAGGTGAGACGGGTTTTTTCAGGTGGATCGGGGTAAGGGCCCTCCGGATCATCCTCCTGACGCTGAGAGGCTTCGTGGAAAACAGGGGACAGATGAGGGCCAGTTCCCTCACCTTTTATTCCCTCCTTTCCATTGTCCCGGTCCTTGCCATGATCTTCGGCGTAGCCAAGGGGTTCGGGTTCCAGAAGACCCTTGAGATCGAGATCACCAAGGCCCTGGCGGCCCACGGGGAGGTGGCCACCCAGATCATCGTCTTTGCCAACCGCCTCCTGGAAAACACGAAAGGCGGCCTGGTGGCCGGGGTCGGCTTCGCCTTTCTGATCTGGACGGTCATCAAGGTCCTGTCCAACATCGAGCAAAGCTTCAACGAGATCTGGGGGGTTCAGGAACCCAGGAGCTGGGCGCGCAAGGTAGCCGATTACCTGAGCCTGTTGCTCCTGCTGCCCCTGGCATTTGTCAGCTCCAGCGCGGTAACGGTCATCGTAACAAGCCAGATGGAAGCCATCCTGGACCGGCTGAAGATCCTGGGATATTTCAGCCCGCTGATCCAGATCGGCCTGCGCCTCCTCCCCCTGGTGGCCATCTGGTTCATGTTCACATTTCTATACGTCTTCATGCCCAACACCCGCGTCAAATTCAGGGCCGCCCTCCTCGCGGGCATCGTCGCGGGGACGGTCTACCAGGTTTTCCAGATGGTCTATGTGACCTTCCAGGTCGGGGTCGCGAGATACAACGCCATCTATGGAAGCTTCGCGGCCCTGCCCCTTTTCCTAATCTGGCTGCAGGCGAGCTGGATGATCGTCCTTTCCGGGGCCGAGCTTTCCTTCGCCACCCAGAACGTGGACACCTACGAGTTCGAGCCGGACGTCAACATGGCCAGTCCTGCCTTTCGCAAGCTCCTCGCCCTGCGGATCGTCAACCTCCTCGTGGAAAATTTCCGCCCGGGGGAAAATCCCATGGAGGAGAACACCATCTCCCTGAAGCTGGGCATCCCCGTCCGTCTTTTAAGACAGCTCCTCCACGAACTCGTGGAGGCCGGGGTCATCACCTGTGTGCGTCTGGAAAAGGAAAAGGTCCCGGCCTACCAGCCCGCTTTCGACCCGGCCGGGATGGATGTGGCCACGGTCCTGGAACATCTCGACAAGAGGGGCACAGAGAACCTTCCCGTGATCCGGTCGCCCCAGCTCGACGAACTGAGGGAATCCATCGAGGCTTTCCGCAGGGAAAATCGGGAATCGGAGGCAAACAGGCTGTTGGGTAAGATCGAGGCGCAGCAGGGATCAGATGGATAGCTCAACCCTGGGTGGAGGACCGCCCGCTTCCTTTTCCACCTCGGAATAGAGGATAAAGAACCGCTCCGAATCCAGTCCGCCCTTCTCCACAAGGAAATCCTTTACGTTTTCCGCCCGGTCCTTGGCCAGGCCGGTCAGTTCCTCCCTCTCCCCGTCCGTCAGGGGCATGTCTTCGATGGAAGGGGGTTCCACAGGAATCTCCGGCTGCGGCAAGAGAGCCCCTTCAAGAGCCCCTTCAGGGGTTTGGGCTCCTTCCACCCCCGACAACCCACCTGCAGGCTCCTCGCCTTCAACCTCCTCCGTCAGGCCGGCAGCGATAGTGCCGGCATAGGCCGGCGATTGCCGCTGGAGGGCCATGATGTCGCGGTTTGTCACCTTGCCGATGATGATAAGGCGGCTGCAGGGTTTTTCCGTGAGGGAAGCAGCCAGCTGTGTGAGGAACTTTTCATGTTCGGCCGAAAGCAATGTGGCCAGGGGATCAAAGACCACCGGACCGAAGGAAACGGTGGCAGCGCCCTTGAAGACCTGACCGGGAAGGGTGAAGGTGCCGGGGGGATAAGACCCCCGGACAGGAACGTCACCCCGAGGGACTGGTAACAGGCGCGCACGCCCTTTTCCAGGGCGTTTCCGGTTACCTTTAAAATGACATCCAAAAGTTCGAAATCGGGATCGTTAAGGTCCCCTTCCCC
The DNA here is from genome assembly GCA_016937135.1 of Pseudomonadota bacterium. GTDB lineage: Bacteria > BMS3Abin14 > BMS3Abin14 > BMS3Abin14 > BMS3Abin14 > JAFGWO01. The sequence continues at coordinate 3,047 of JAFGWO010000171.1, read as the reverse complement.
GGGACCGGTAGTCCCTCTGGCCCGGCCTTTGCAACTTCCCGGTCATTCCACAAACAGAAAGGGAGGTGAAAAGGATGAAATACAAGGAAGAATCGGCAGATGACGCGGTCCTGGCGCTTATGTCCCTGACGACTTTCCGGGAAGCGTCCGGATTCCGGACGTGGAAAGGATATGACTGGGAAATTCTGGACCGACTTCATCAAAAGGGTTTCATCGGAAATCCCAAGAGCAAGTCCCGATCGGTCGAACTCACCGAAGAGGGCCGCAAGAGGTCGGAGGAACTCTTCCGAAAGCACTTTTCCTGACCATTCCCCGGGACCCGGGGCCCGACCCGGGCTCCGGTTCCCGGAAAACGTTGGTTTTGCCCCGCTGTCAGGCCCTGCTTTTTTTTCTGCGGTCCATGAATCGGGAACGCCGTTCGAGGACTCCGGTATGGAAAAGGGAACGGCGGCTTCGTCGATCCGTGATCCGCCCCCGGCGCTCGAAAAGGCCCTGCCGTCGGTCGACCTGCCCCTGACGCCTCTCCCCCGCCCCGTCCGGCGGAGGGGAAAAACCCCGACGCTCCCATTCCCCTGTTCTTCTGTTAAACATGCGGCTTCACCGGAGGAAAGACCCGGCACGGATCCCTCGGAAGGGAACCCCCGGGGAGGATTTTAATCCTTGTCCTTTTCGTCCCCGTCGGGGATCTGAAGGCGGCGGGTGTCCTTCTCCACCTGGTCCACCTGGGGTATCTCGCGGGATGTTCCGGCACCGTAATCCGCAAAACGCCGGGCGCTGACGAGGACCCGGCTCTCAAGGGAGGCCGCGGCCCGGTTATAGGCCTCAACGGCTTTATCCAGACCCTTCCCGACACCGGAGAAATGTTCGGCCATGACCCGAAGCCTGTCGTAGAGCTCTTTCCCCAGTTCGCTGACAAGGTGGGCGCTCTCGGCGATGGTTTCCTGCCGCCATCCGTAAGCAACCGCCCTGAGGAGGGCGATCAGGGTCGTGGGGGTCGCCAGGATGACCCTCTTTTCCACCCCCTGTTCGATCAGGCCCGGATCCTGCTCAAGGGCGGCGGAAAAGAAATTTTCCCCGGGAAGGAACATGACGACGAACTCGGTCGACCCCGGGATCCGCTCCCAGTATCCCTTGGATCCCAGGTTGTTCATATGATCCCTGATCTGCCTCGCGTGGCTTTGGAGACAGGCCTTTTTGCGATCCTCATCGCCGGTCTCCAGGGAGTCCAGGAAGGCCTGCAGCGGGGCCTTCGCGTCAACGACGACATTCTTGTTCCCGGGAAGGCGGACAATAAGATCCGGGCGCAGGCGGCCGTCCTCCGTGGTGACCGATTCCTGTTCCACAAAATCACAGTAAGAGAGCATTCCGGCGATCTCGACGACCCTTTTGAGCTGTATCTCGCCCCACCTCCCCCGGACGACGGGACTGCGGAGGGCCTTGACCAGATTCCCGGTCTCGTTCTTGAGGCTTTCCTGGCCCGCCGAGAGATGGCGGATCTGCTCACGGAGTTCCACGTAGGCTTCCTGGCGCACGCTCTCGAGCTTCCGGACCTGGCCGTCGAACCTCTCCAGGGATTCCCGGATGGGGACCACCAGGTGCGCCACCGCTTCCTGCCTCTTTTCCAGATCCCCCCTGGCTTCGGACTGAAGCCTTTCCAGCTCCAGGCGGGCGATCTGAAGAAACTGTGTGCTGCTTGATTTGAGGGCATCGGAGGACAAGGCCTTAAAGGCATCTCCCATGGATTCCTTCGCCTCGCGGATGAGCCGGAGGTTTTCCTCCGCCTTTTCCCGGGTCATCCGGAGTTCGGTTTTCAGGGAAGCCACCTTCGATCTGGCCACCAGCCAGGCCAGGAGAAAACCGGCTGCGAATGCTCCCGCAACGGCAAGGATGAGAATAATGGATTCCATGTCACCCATAAATGACCTTTCCTAAACATTGACAGAGCCGCAAAAAGTCCATGCGGGACTTTTCGCTCCACGGAAAGCGAAAAGTGTCATTTTCGCTTTCCTTACGAATCAAGGACTTACAACAACGGTCCTTGATTCGGGCGGCCCACCCGGGGCGCGTTGATGCCTTTTTACGAAGCCATCAACACCGGTTGCGCGATCCGGATTCGAAACCCGCAGCCCGGAGATCTTCCGTGCACAAATTTGGCGGGAATAAGGGTCTCCTTCTTCCTTCTTTTCTACCCTCCGGTTTCAAGAAGGCCGCTCACCGGACCGACTATATAGCCTCTCTCCTGGATCCGATCGATGAGAACCCCCAGTTTGGGATAAAAATGGTCCTGACTGCGCTCCGACCCGAGATGAAAAAGCACGATGCCGCCGGAAAGCCCGAGATCCGTCTCGGTGTCAAAGGAGATGATCTTCTCGATGATCTGGTCCGAGGTCAGATAGAGAGCGCTCGTCCGATCGGATACCCAGTCCAGGGAGTCAAGGCTTTTGCGGGTTTCCGGGTCGTAGGTCCAGGAAACATGGCGGTACCCGGCCTCGGCCGCCCACCCCCGGATGGTCCTGTTGTGTTCCCCGTAGGGGGCCCGCCACAGTTTGACCATCGTCCGTCCGGTCAGGGAGGAAAAGAGATCCTCGTTTCTCAGCAATTCACCCAGGACAAGTTCCCTTGTCACCCCCGGAAGGGTCTCGTGCCGGTAGTTTTTCCCGAAGGTCGTCAGGTGCAGGTGGCTGTAGGTGTGGTTCCCCACCTCGTGGCCTTCCCGGGCGATCCTCCTCGTTATTTCAGGATGCCTTTCCATAAATTCGCCTGTGAGAAAAAAGGTGGCGGTAAGGCCTTTTTCCTTCAGGACATCGAGGATCTTGCCGGCGGCGTTGTCGTAGCTTCCGCCGTCAAAGGTGATGGCAACCTTAGTGGCTCCGTTTCCGCCGCGGCTGATATCGTCCTTTAAAACCCCTGGATGGTTGAGGGATCCCCCTTCCGTGGCGGCCGGCACCGCTGATTCAGCGGGTGTGGTCTTCCGGGCGGAAGGGGGTTGGGGTTGTTCCTCTTTTTCGGGGATGGCCGGCGAGGGGACACTTTCCCTCCTGTCGGCG
>JAFGWO010000170.1 GCA_016937135.1 Pseudomonadota bacterium | reverse complement strand
AGGCCATGAGCAACAAAAGGGCATCACCGTTTTCACGATGATGCCCTTTTGGCGTCGAATGGCTCCCCGGGCCGGACTCGAACCAGCGACAAAGTGGTTAACAGCCACTCGCTCTACCAACTGAGCTACCGGGGAATGTCAGACGGATTTGTATAGCAAAAGCGTTTTTCAGTGTCAATTGCCCATGCGGAAACAGTTGATTATCCTACCCGACTGCCATTAAGATTCCCGCAGGGATTTATCACGGGAAAGGAGTCCGTTATGATCACATGGATCGTTCTGGGCCTGATCGCGCTTCTTGTTTTCTGGGTCGTCGCCATCTACAACAGGCTCGTCAAGAACCGTCAGCTCGTCGAAGAGGGATGGAGCGGCATCGACGTTCAGCTCAAACGCCGCCACGATCTCATCCCAAACCTCGTTGAAACGGTGAAGGGTTACGCAAAGCACGAGGAAGGGGTGCTCACGAAGGTTGTGGAACTGCGCAACTCAGCGACCAAGGCCCAGTCCGCCGGGGAGAAGGCTCCCATTGAGAACCAGCTTACCCAGACCCTTCGCCAGCTCTTCGCCCTGGCCGAGGCCTACCCGGACCTTAAGGCCAACCAGAATTTCCAGGACCTGCAGAACCAGATCGCCATGATCGAGGAGCAGCTTCAGCTGGCGCGCCGGTACTACAACGGAACGGCAAGGGACAACAACATCCTCGTCCAGTCGTTCCCGTCCAACATGATCGCGAGGACCTTCGGATTCGCTCAGGCCGAGTATTTCGAGATCGAGCTGGAAGCGGAAAGGGCAACCCCCCAGGTCCAGTTCTGATGAACCGTCCCGGATTCATCATCCTCGCCCTTCTGGCGCTGGCCGTTGCCCTCGCGGCCAGCCCTTGCCTGGCGGCCGAGGAGATCCTCGACTGGCACAGCGATATCGTGGTCCAGGCCGACGGGGATATGACGGTCACGGAAACCATCCGCGTCAGGGCCGAGGGAAGACAGATAAAAAGGGGGATCTTCCGGGATTTCCCCACCACCTACAGGGACCGCCTTGGAAACAGGGTGAAAATCCATTTTACCCTTGTTTCCGTCCAGCGGGACGGGAGAGTCGAACCCTACCACACCGAAAACCTGGACAATGGCATCCGGATCTACGCGGGCAGCAGGGATGTCGTCCTCAAACCCGGGATATACACCTATGCCATCACCTATCTGACCGGGCCCCAGCTCGGCTTTTTCGAGGACCACGACGAACTTTACTGGAACGTCACGGGAAACGGGTGGGTCTTTCCCATCCGCAGGGCTTCGGCCTCTGTGTCACTCCCCGGGGTCCCCATGGACCAGGTCCGCATGGACGGGTTCACCGGTCCGCAGGGCAGCCGGGAGCGCGCTTTCTCGTCGCGGATCGAGGGCCGGGGCCGGGTTGTTTTTGAAGCCTCCAGATCCCTCGGACCCTTCGAGGGCCTGACCATCGTGGTCGGATGGCCCAAAGGATACGTCTCCCGGCCCGGCCCGGCCCAAAAAACAAGGTATTTTCTCACCGATAACCTTTCGGTCTTCGCCGGTTTCGGAGGTCTTCTCGCCCTGCTCCTCTATTACCTGAGGACCTGGACCAGGGTCGGTAAAGACCCGAAGAAGGGCACCATCATTCCCCGCTTTGAGCCTCCCGACGGTCTTTCCCCCGCATCCACGCGGTACATCCTCGAGATGGGTTTCGACAACCGCGCCTTCGCGAGCGCCGTCATCAACCTCGCGGTCAAGGGGTATCTTCAGATCATCGAGGAAAGCGGGGTTTTCGGTCTTCGCAAGACCTATACCCTGAAGAAAAATGAAGCCGGCCCGAAAAGGGAACTCTCAAAAGGGGAGAAAAAACTGGCTGAAACACTTTTCCCCGGAGGAATCGGGACCCTGGAGCTGGAAAAATCCAATCACGAGAAGATTTCCGGTGCCATCGAGACCCTCAAAGGGGTTTTGAAAAAGGAATACAGCCAGAGCCTTTTTATCACGAACAGGAAGTACAGGAACGGAGGGATCCTTGTCACCGGGGCCGCCTTATTTCTCTCTGTTCTCGGAATCCACGCCACCGGCATGGCCCCTTCAGTGTGGATGATCATGCTTTGGTTCATACTCATTCTGGGGACGAACATGGTTTTCAATTCCCTTCTCAAAGCCCCCACAAGGCTCGGCCGGCGGATCATGGATCGGATCGAGGGATTCCGGATGTACCTTTCCACCGCAGAGGAACACCGCCTGGAAAAACTCCACCCTCCCGACAAAACCCCGGAGCTCTTCGAAAAATATCTGCCCTACGCGCTGGCTCTCGAGGTGGACCAGCAGTGGTCTGAAAAATTCGCCCAGATCCTGGAGCGGGCCGCCCAGGCCGGATATTCCCCCTCCTGGTATGCGGGGAGCAGCTGGGACAGCACCCGCCCCGGGATGTTCGCCTCGGCTCTGGGCTCTTCCCTCTCATCGGCGGTCTCCTCATCCTCCACACCACCCGGGTCCTCCTCGGGCTTCGGCGGCGGGGGCAGTTCCGGTGGAGGCGGAGGCGGGGGGGGAGGAGGGGGATGGTAGCGATCCGCGCCGCCAATCACGGTCGTCCCACGTCCCAGGCTTGCCTCGCCGACTTGTCCCGCCGTAGCTTTATCCGAAGGCGGAAGCTTTTACGAAGGCGGGTCCAACGTCCAGGTTCAAACGTCTAACTGGGAAAAAGATCCGTTTAACATTTAAACCGTTCGTTTCTGACTTTATCCCCTGTATCCCCTTCATCCCTGTTAATATGGGACCTTAAAGTTTTTCTTCGCGAGCCTGGTAGTTTGAGCGATCCCGCCATTGGCGGGATCACGGGCTTGAGATAACCGGACTCCTGGACGAAGGCGCCGAAAGGCACAGCCTCATGCCCTTCGACTGAACTCAGGGCAGGCAGAAGCCGCAGACCACGCAGAGAAAGGAAAAAACCAGAATTTCCGTTATCCGTTGGACGGATTCAATCCAAAAAAAAGCCCGGCCGCTATGGCCGGGCTTTTAGGTAGCTTTGCGTCCCTTGATTATTTCGCCTTCTGGACGTTGGCCGCCTGCGGGCCTTTCTGACCTTCCACAATGTCGAAAGTCACCCTGTCACCCTCCTGAAGGGTTTTAAACCCTTCCATTGTGATGGCGGAGAAATGAACGAACACATCCGGGCCATCGTCCTGCTGAATGAAACCAAATCCCTTTGAATCATTGAACCACTTTACCGAGCCCTCAGCCATTTTCCAACTCCTTTGTTTCCGGTTTGTTCCAACCGCCTCAGGATCGCGAGGCGGACCATACAAAAGCAGCACGGGGCTGGCCCTGCGCTGCCTTCTCCCCTTGATCTCCTGGTTTCAGACAGGACCCGGTTCTCTTTTTCCGGATAGGAATTCTTATCACACAAAAGACCCCTTCTCAAGGCAAAAGGCTGTAACGGGGCGGGCTACAGGGAAGTCAAGCGGCCCTCTTCCAGCTTGAGGACCCGGCTGACGCAGCGGCCGAGAAATTCCGCGTCGTGGCTGACCATGAGAAAACCCGGGACGCGGCACGTGAGATTTTCGAGGACCCGCGCGGCCGATTTCCTGTTCAATCCGGCGGTGGGCTCATCGAGGATGAGGATCTCCGGATCCATTGCGAGGGCCGTGGCAATGGCGGACAACCTCTTTTCCCCGGTGGATAGCTGGTAGGTCACCCTTTTTTCGAGATGGGAGATCCCGAGGTCATCCAGGACCCGCCGTGCAATGGAAAGGGATTGGGATGCGTTAAAACCAAGGTTTCTGGGACCGAAAGCCACATCCTCGGCCACTGTGGGGCAGAAAAGCTGGTCATCGCTGTCCTGGAAAACAAAGCCTATCCGTTTTCTGGCTTCCCGGAAATCCTCCTCCTTCCGACATTCCTTCCCGAAAAGGACCACCTTCCCGGAAGTCGGCCTGAGAAGGCCCATTACCACGTGAAGAAGGGTCGTCTTGCCCGAACCATTGTCCCCCACGATGCCGATGCGCTGCCCTTTTTCCACAGACAGGTCAAGCCCCTTGAGTACTTCCGTTCCGCCGGGATGGGAAAAAAAGACCTTTTCAAGATTTATCAAGACGGCCCCCTGGGGATCTGCCATCCTATCATTCCCAGGACCAGGGCGGCCATGACCACGGCGGTCACCCAGTCGGAGCGGTGCATGTGAAAGTGATCAAGGGTCCAGAAAGTTCCGGAAAATCCGCGCAGGACCATAGCCTGATAGATCCTCTCGGATCGATCGAAGCTTCGCACGAGGAGCATCCCCACTAGGTTCGCAAGGGACCGAAGACCGTGCCCGGTGGGTCTTAACCTGAAGCATCTAACGCGCATCCCGGTCCTTAAACGCGAATATTCCTGATGGATCACGGTTACGTATCGATAGGTAAAAAAGAAAAGCCAGACAAGCCGCCGGGGAACCTTCAGGTGGTCGAGGGCATGCACGAGATCAAAGATGCCGCTTGTCCCGAGAAGGACGATCGTGGCCGCGGCTACGGTGTTTGCCTTGAGGGTGATGGCAAGACCAAGGGCGATCCCCTGGCGGT
>JAFGWO010000169.1 GCA_016937135.1 Pseudomonadota bacterium | reverse complement strand
GGAAAAATCTGGACGGACCGGCACCCGTCCTCGGTTCCCCTGACGATCGCTTTGGAAAATCCACCCGCTGTAGATTCATGGGCCCCGATGAACAAGAAGCAGCGCCTTTCTATCCCGGATACAAAATTGTTGGCTTTTCAGGAAGCCATCAACGCGCCCCGGTCGGGGCGCCCGAATCGAGGACCATCGTTATGGGTCCTTGATTCGTGAGGAAAGGGGAAATCACATTTTTCCCTAACCGTTGCGCCGAAAGTCCCGCATGGACTTTCGGCGACCCTTATAAAACCCGTTTATTATAACCGCGGCCGGTAAAATATCCATTGCGTGCCGGTGATTTTTCATTAAACGGCGCCGATTTTTTCCCGGAAATCCGGCTGAGGATCGACCCCCTCGCGGGTTTTTCCCCTCCAGCGAGGTTCCCGGCTGTACAAAAAAGGCGCTGACAGGCATATTATTTATAGAAGGTTCAAGGACACTCCGGTTTCGACCGGGAGAAAAAGAAAGGAAGAGGGATGAAGTGCGAACCCAAAGTGGTTCTCTTCGATTTTGGAGGGGTCTATTACACCGAAGGGTTTCGTGAAGGCATTTTCGCCATTGCCGGGAAATACGGCAAGCCGCACCGTTCTTTTCTGGAAACCGCCGTTCAGGTGACCTACGCAACGGGTTATGTGCGGGGGGAGATCCCCGAGGCCGGGTTCTGGGAGGAACTGGGCAAGGCAACAGGTCTTGATGTCGTCCTTTACCCCGAAAGGGAAACCATCCTCCAGGCCTTCAAGCCGATTCCGGGCATGGGGGCCCTCGTGGCGAGGATCAAGGAAGGCACCCCCGTGGGGCTCCTGACGGATCAGACCAACTGGCTCTACGAGCTGGACGAGCGGGACGGGTTCTTGTCGTCTTTCCATGAGGTGGTGAGTTCTTATGAAGAGGGATTCACAAAAAAAGACCCCGAGTTCTTCCGGATTGCCTGCCAGAGGATGGATGTTTTTCCTGGAGAGGTCCTTTTTTTCGACGACAATATGGGAAACGTTACCAACGCCCGGGAATTCGGAATGAGGGCCTTTCTTTTCGAGGACACGGAAGAAACAGAAAAGGTACTGAAGCTAGAAGGTGTCATCGATTAGGAGATCAGGAGATCCGGAGGTCAGGATCCTGAATCCGGGTTCCGGGAAAAGGAAGGGAAATCCCGGCAAAGGAAGGCGGGACCTGCGGGGAGGACACGCTTATATGCGGGAAAAGGTCCGGACGCCGACGGTTCCGGTAAGCATCGGGGCCTCCCGAGGTTTTTCCCCTGCGCTTCGAAACAGCCACCCGGGAAATAAAAAAGGACCCGGAAGGCCCTTTTTTATTTCTGTGGTGCGAAAGGGGGGAGTCGAACCCCCACGGAGTTGCCCCCACTGGACCCTGAACCCAGCGCGTCTACCAGTTCCGCCACTTTCGCAATTCTGGCACCATTTTTGCTGGAATTTAATCATTCAAGCAACTGGATAAGGGGTAATTATCCCCGGGAGATTCAAGTTGTCAAGACAATACCAAAGAAAAAAGACGAAAAAAGATACCATCCCGGATCGGCAAACGGACAGGAAACGGTTTGAAATCCTGGATTTCCTCCGTGAAAAGGCGGGCCGTCCCCTGACATCGAAGGAACTTGCCCGTCAGATGGGCATCCCGTCCGAAACGAACCGATCTTTCAGGACCCTCCTAGACAGCCTTGCCGCCAAAGGAGATCTCGTCCGGATCAAGGGGGGCCGATATGCGGTCCCAGGCAGAGTCAGGCTCGTCCCCGGGAAAATCCGGATCACCGGTTACGGGGACGGCATTGTTACCCCCGAAGGGGACGGTCCCGGGATAGCCATCCCCTCCTCCCTCCTGGGCGGGGCCATGGACGGGGATTCGGTCATGGTCCGCGTCGAGAGGCAGGCGAGGGACAACAGGAAAGCCTCCGGAAGGGTTATCAGGATCACCGAAAGGGCCCATCGCGACGTGGTCGCTCTTTTCCGGATGGAAAACGGGATCGGGATCGCCCAGCCCCAGGACGACCGGATCGGCCCCCCGGTCCTCGTTCCCCCCGGGGAGCATCACGGAGCGGTCCCCGGGCAACTGGTCATCGTCAAGATCACCGAATTCCCGGGGCAGGGAACCCTCCCCAAAGGGATCATAAAGGAGATCCTGGGGGATCCCGAAACCCTTGAGGCACAGACCAAAGCGGTCATCCGCTCCAAGGGCCTGCCTCACCGGTTCCCCCGAAAGGTCACTGTTGAAAACTCAGCCCTCCCGGGCGATCCCGCCGACCCGGATTTCGCCGGGAGAAAGGACCTTCGCGAACTGCCCTTCGTAACCATTGACGGGGAAAAGGCCAAGGACTTCGATGACGCTGTCTTTGCACGCGCCGTGGAAAACGGCGCCATGGAGGTCTTCATCGCCATTGCCGACGTTTCCCATTACGTCCCGTTGGGGTCGGAAACCGATTCCGAGGCCCGCCTCAGGGGAAACTCCGTCTATTTTCCCGAAACGGTGCTCCCCATGCTCCCCGAACGCCTCTCCAACGGCCTTTGCAGCCTCAAGCCGCACAAGGACAGGCTGAGCTTCACCTGTCAGGTCCTGATCGACATCGACGGGGAGCCCGTCGAGCACCAGCTTTTCCCGAGCGTCATTCGAAGCGCCCGGAGATTGACCTACAAAGAGGTGGAGGAGCATCTGCAGGGGGAAAATCCTCTTTCCAGGTCCGGGAAAGGCGTCCTTGAAAACCTGGAATGTCTGGCGAAAGTCCACCAGCGCCTTGAGGAAAGGAGAAACCGGCGAAGCAGCCTGGATTTCGACCTTCCTGAACCGGAGGTGGTGATCAGCGCGACAGGACAGGTCGAGGATATCTTTCGGGCGAAAAGATACCAGTCGCACCGGATCGTTGAGGAATGCATGCTCCTGGCCAATGAAGTGGTGGCCAGGGTGCTGACGGGGCACGACGGGCCCGGGGTTTACCGGGTTCACGAAACCCCCGACCCGGAAAAGATCCGGAACGCCAACCGTCTGCTGGCATCCCTGGGTTTCAGCCTGCCTCCAACCCCCTCCACTCCCGCTCCCTTCCGCCGCGTCCTGGAGGAGGGTCGGGGGGCGCCGGCGGAAAGATTCTTAAACACCGTCATTCTCAGGTCCATGATGAGGGCGCGCTACTCCCCCGAACCCCTGGGACACTTCGCCCTGGCCCTGAAGGATTATACCCACTTCACCTCCCCCATCAGGCGCTACGCTGATCTGGAGGTCCACCGTATCCTGAAGGGCATCCTGGGAATCACCCGATCCTATGCCCCCGAAAACCTCGATCCGCTGTGCGCGCACATCAGCGAGACCGAACGCCAGGCGGAAGAGGCGGAACGCGAGATCCTGGCCTGGCTCAGGACAATGTTCATGGTCGACAGGGTGGGGCAAACCTTCACAGGCGTGATCTCTTCCGTCCTGGCATTCGGGTTTTTCGTCGAGCTCGACGAATATTTCATCGAGGGGCTGGTCCACCTTTCCTCCCTCCACGACGATTACTACTTATACGACGAGGACCACCTCATCCTGGTGGGGGAGAACACGGGAAACACCTTCAGGATCGGTCAGAGCGTCCGGGTCACGGTCGCCAACGTCAACGTAAACAGGCGCCAGGTGGACTTTTCCATTGAGAAGGATTCCTGATGGATTTGGCCAGGGGGACGCGGATCCTGAGACCGGAGGACCCGGAATACCCTCTGGCATTAAAGAGGATTCCCGACCCTCCCGGAAAGATTCATGTGATGGGAAAACTCTCCGGAGGCGACATTCTGGCGGTGGCCATCGTGGGGTCGCGCCATCCGACCCCTTACGGTCTGCATATGGCCCGGACCCTGGCCGGGGATCTGGCCCGGGCAGGGATAACGGTGGTCAGCGGCCTGGCCAGGGGGGTCGACATGGCGGCCCACAGGGGAGCCCTTGACGCAGGGGGCCGTACAGCCGCTGTTCTGGGGTGCGGGCTGGATATGGATTACCCGCGCAGCGCCGGGGAGCTCAAACGCCGGATCGTAGGCAACGGGTTTCTCTTCACCGAATTCGAAAACGGCACCCCTCCCCTTCCCCATCATTTCCCCGCCCGGAACCGCATCATCAGCGGTCTTTCCCTTGGCACCGTGGTCGTCGAGGCAGGGCTGAAGAGCGGCTCCCTCATCACGGCCCGCTGGGCCCTTGACCAGG
>JAFGWO010000168.1 GCA_016937135.1 Pseudomonadota bacterium | reverse complement strand
CTGTCATGGACATCAACACCGGCGGACATGACCCCCGCCCCCAGGGCTCCGCTCATTATCCTCGCCACCCGGTGGACCCCTCTGGTAAGGGAAACACCGGAGCGTTCCGGAAGGGTCGCCCCGAAAGCCGCCCCGAGCCGGGCCGCGAATTCCGGGGTGATCTCACGGTTCGCGAGACCCTGCACGATCCCGCCGGTGAAAAGGGTGCCCCTCCAGCGGGACCCCCAGACAAAGTCGGACGAGAGGACGGCATCGTCCTCCACAACCTTGTCAGGCCAGATGCGCACCCCGGCCCGAATGATGCTGCCCCTGCCGATCAGGCAATCCTCGCTGACGATGGATCCTTCTTCGATGCTCGCACGGGTCTTGACTACCGTCCGGGCTGCGATGACGCTCCCTTCCACCAGGGAGCCGCGGCCCAGACGTACCTGGGACCAGACGACCGAAGATCTTAGACGGGAATTGTTCTCGATAACGGATTGTGGCCCCACGATGGAATCCCATATCCGGGCCCCTTCACCGATCTTTGTCCCTTCCCCCAGAACAACCAGGCCGGAAAACCTTGCGGTTTCGCTGACCGCAGCCCCTTCCCCGAAATAGACCGTCGCGTCCCCAACAACGCGTTTTTCCCCCGGGATATCGAGATCGACAAGACCGGCGGCAATCTCCCGGTGCAGCTGGAGATATTCCACAGTATTCCCTACGTCCTTCCAGTATCCCTGGGCCAGATAGGCCGCGGGAGGCCGGCCGTCTTCAAGGAGCCCCGGGAAGATCTCCTTGGAAAAATCCACGCTGACGCCTTTCGGGATCCTTTCCAGGATCCCGGGATCAAGGATATAGACCCCGGTGTTGATGGTGTCGCTGAAGACCTCCCCCCACGTCGGTTTTTCCAGGAATCTCGACACCCTTTTTTTCTCATCGGTGATCACCACTCCGAAGGAAAGGGGGTTGTTGACCCGGGTGAGGACCATCGTGGCGAGTTCCCCTTCCTCCTCATGGAACTTCCGGGCCAGGGTCAGATCAAAATCGGTGATCACGTCCCCGCTGATGACAAGGAAGGGCGCATCGAGAATATCGGCCACGTTCCTGACCGCTCCGGCCGTCCCGAGGCCTCCAGGGGGGTCCTGGTGATAGGTGATCCGGACACCGAAACGGGAACCGTCTCCGAAGTGTTCCTCGATGGTCTCGGGGAAAAAACAGGTCAGCATGAGGATCTCGGAAAAACCATGTTTCGCGAGAAGGAGCACGATATGCTCCAGCATGGGCCTGTTGACCACAGGCATCATGGGCTTGGGCCGCTTGACTGTCAGCGGCCTCAGGCGGGTCCCGTACCCTCCCGCCATGACGACAGCTTTCATGACCCTCCTCTCGGAAACTCCGACCGATCCAAATCAGGGATCGAAAAAAGACACCCGAGCGAATTTCCTTTTAATATTGATGACCTCTCAAAGAGTCATTAACGCGCCCCGCGCGGGGCGCCCGGATCAAGGACTCGGGCTGTAATTCCTTGATCCGTGAGGAAAGGGGAAAACGACGCTTTTCCCTTTCCGGGAAGCGTTAGGTCCCGGATCGGACTTTTTGCGACCCTGTCAATATTTAATTATTCTAGAACAGGATCTCCTTGCCGGTCAAGGCAACCTTCTTCCGAACTTACCCGGTTCGGGCGGCGCGCCCCTGAGAATACAGACCTGACCCACTCCGCCGGAAAGGAAAAAGATGGCACCCAAAAAACGGCAGCTCTGGAATCCGTAAAAAAAATGATTACAATTGAATAACCGATATTTGCAAATTGGGGAGAAAACTACTTTCCGGGAGGAAAAACATTGAGTTCCGCGACAATAGCCTGGTTTGTCATTATCGCATGCATTTTAACCCTGCTGATTTTTCTCTCAGCCCCCGGTCCCTGGAGGCAAGGGGCTATTCCGGAATCAAGGGAAAGGTTGAACCCGGAATTGGCCTCCTGCCCGGTACCTGCAGTTGCAGCGTCGTTTTTCTCGGGCCAGGGCGGAGAAATTCCCGAAGGAAGTTTACCTGACATGGACGCACGCGCGGCCGCTTCCGGCAAGGGGTTTCAGACCGCCACTTTCTCCCTTGGCTGATTCTGGGGAGGCGACTCCCGGTTCGGGAGTCTCGAAGGGGTTGTCAGGACGAGGGTCGGATATGCGGGCGGCACCACCAGCAACCCGACCTACAAGAGGATCGGCGACCACATTGAAACGGTCCAGATAGAATTCGACCCGGACGTGATCAGCTACGGGGAGCTTCTGGAGATCTTTTTTGTATCCCACACCGCTACACGGCCGCGGATCATCCGGCAATACGAATCGGCCATTTTCTATCATGACGAGACGCAGAAAACCCTCGCCCTGCAGGCTATGGGAAGGGAGGAAGAGAGACTTGGGCAAAAAGTCACCACCCGGCTTCTTCCCTTCGATGGTTTTACCCGGGCAGAGGATTACCACCAGAAATATTATCTGCGCAGCCGAAGGGACTTCGAAAAATATTATGAGTCCATCTATCCCGATCCGGATCTCTTTACCGATTCCACGGCCGCAGCCCGGGTAAACGGCTACCTCGGAGGATACGGCACCCTGGAACAATTCGAAAGGGAGGCCCCGGACCTGGGTTTGACTGAGGGACTACTTCAGGTTTTACAAAAAATGATCCGGAAAAAGGGATAATAAAAGGGCATCCCTGACGGGAACTGGCGTAATCCGGGCGGCAGCATTGCCGCCCTTTTTTTCCGGGATCGTCCCCGGGCCGGTTTTATGGATCCGGCCCCCGGCTTTTCTCTTTCACCGTTTCGTGGTAAATCAGCCAGTCTTAATAGGCTCGCAAAAAGTCCAATGCGGGACTTAACGCTTCCCGGAAAGGGAAAAGCGTGGTTTTCCCTTTCCTCGCGGATCCATGACGTATAACCCGAGTCCTTGATCCCGGCGCCCTGCGCTGGGCGCGTTGATGACCTCTTGCGAAGTCCTCAATCTCAAGGGGACATCGCCATCCAAAGAGGGTAAAATCGGATTATTGGCAGATAATCCTCAATTTTTACCGAAGGAGCAAAACTATTGAACCACAACAGCATTGCCTATTTCACTATGGAGATTGGCCTCGTCCGGGGAATCCCCACCTACAGCGGAGGTCTCGGAGTCCTGGCCGGAGATACCATCAAATCCGCCGCTGATCTTGGCCTGCCGATGGTGGCGGTGACGCTCCTCACCCGAAAGGGTTATTTCCGGCAGGAGCTTCTGGAAGACGGCACCCAGATCGAACATCCGGTGGATTGGGATCCCTCCGAACTTCTGGAGAAACTCCCCCACGTAGTTCCCGTGATCATCGAAGGCAGAAAGGTCCTTGTCGGGGTATGGCGATATCTCGTCAAATGCCCGACCGGCACCAGCGTTCCCGTCTACTTCCTGGACACCGACCTCGAGGAAAACAGCCCCGAGGACCGCGGCATCACCCACGAACTTTACGGAGGGGACAAGGCGCACCGCCTGAAGCAGGAGGTTGTTCTTGGCATCGGCGGGGTAAGGATGCTCCATGAGATGGGGATCAAGGTCTTTCGCTACCATCTCAACGAGGGCCACTCTGCCCTTCTTACCCTGGAGCTCCTCCAGTGGTTTCGTCTCGATATCAGGGAAACCTGGGATGAGAAGCTGATATGGGACGAGGAACGGGTCCGGGAAATGTGCATCTTCACAACCCACACCCCCGTGGAAGCAGGACACGACAAATTCCCATACGATATGGTGCAGGGCATCCTCGGGGATTATTTCCCCGTCGAAGTCCTCAAGGATCTGGCGGGGGAAGAGCACCTGAACATGACCCTCCTGGCCTTGAACCTCTCCAATTACGTCAACGGGGTTGCCAAAAGGCACGGCGAAGTCTCCAGGAAGATGTTCCGGGGCTACGAGATCCACAGCATCACAAACGGCGTCCATTCCTTCACCTGGACCTCCGAGCCGTTCCGGGAGCTCTACGACCGCTACCTCCCGGGGTGGGCCAATGAGCCGGAACTGTTCGTGAGGATCGATGCCGTCCCCGATGAGGAGATCTGGCAGGCCCACCGGAAAGCCAGGGAAAACATGATCCACACCCTGGCCGAAAAGGCCGGGGTTTCCCTGTCGCCGGAAATCCTCACCATCGGGTTCGCGAGGCGGGCCACCAGCTACAAAAGGGCCGACCTCCTTTTTTCAGATATCGACCGCCTTGCCAGGATCGGGGAAGGCCGTCTTCAGGTCGTATATTCGGGCAAGGCCCACCCCCGGGACGAGCCCGGCAAGGAACTGATCCGGAGGATCTTTTCCCATGCGAAAACCCTGGCGGGAAAGGTAACCGTCATCTATCTCCCCGATTACAATATAGAATCCGCCCTTTGCCTGGTGTCCGGGGTGGACCTCTGGCTCAACACCCCCCTCCGGCCCATGGAGGCGTCCGGCACCAGCGGGATGAAGGCCGCCCACAACGGGGTGCCCAATTTCAGCGTTCTGGACGGCTGGTGGGTGGAAGGGCACATCGAGGGCGTGACGGGATGGTCCATCGGGCCGCAGCCCGAGTCGGGCCAGGAACCCGATTACAACGGCACAGGGGACGCGGAGGACCTATACAGCAAGCTTGAGAACGTCATCCTGCCCCTTTACTACGAGAACAAACCCGGATGGATCAAGGTCATGAAAAACGCCATCGGGAAAAACGCCTATTTTTTCAACAGCCACCGGATGATGCGCCGCTATGTGACTCAGGCCTACATCACCACCCACAGCAACGGGAGGGAAAACCGGAACGGGAGAATAAACGGGAATGGCAGAAAATAGCCTCAGCCCCACACCCTTGATCCCCTCTTATCCCTGTCTCCCTTGTGCCGCCCCCCGCACCCAGTGGACAACCACCTTTTACGAAAACAGCGGGACCGATCAGGACCAATGAACAGGGGGGCATCCAATAGCCAACCAGCGGGCCGCCGCCTTGCCGTCCTCTCCCTGGCGGCTCTGGGTGTGGTTTTCGGAGACATCGGGACAAGCCCCCTCTATGCCTTTCGGGAGTGTTTCGCTGGAAGCCACCCTCTTCCCCTTTCCGAAGGAAATGTGCTCGGGGTCCTCTCCCTTATCCTGTGGTCCCTGATCCTGGTGATTTCCATTAAATATCTCGTTTTCATACTGAGGGCAGACAACGAAGGCGAAGGCGGGATTCTGGCCCTGACAACGCTGGTCCATTCTTCCAGCCCTTCCTCCGCGGGGAAAAACCTCCTGCCGATTCTTCTGGGACTTTTCGGAGCAGCCCTGCTTTACAGCGACGGAATGATCACCCCGGCCATTTCCGTCCTCAGCGCCGTGGAAGGACTGGAAATAATCACTCCTGCCCTGGGCCCTTTCATCATCCCGGCTACCATCGCCATCCTGATCGGTCTTTTCCTCTTCCAGCACCATGGGACAGCCTCCGTCGGGGCGGTTTTCGGGCCTGTCACATTGGTCTGGTTCCTTGTCCTGGGAATTCTGGGGATCCTGAATATCGTCAGGGCCCCGGGCGTCCTTGCGGCCTTCAACCCCCTTTGGGGAATGCGGCTCTTCTTGGAAAACGGGCTCCGGGGTTTTTTCGTCCTTGGGGCGGTTTTTCTGGTCGTGACAGGGGGAGAGGCCCTATACGCCGACATGGGGCACTTCGGCGCCAGACCCATCCGGCTGGTCTGGTTCTTCCTTGTCCTTCCCTCCCTGATTCTCAACTATTTCGGGCAGGGCGCTCTTCTTTTGATCCAGCCCGGCGCGGTCAGGAACCCTTTTTTCAACATGGCCCCGGCCTGGTCAATGTATCCGATTGTTTTTCTCGCCACAGCCGCCACGGTGATCGCATCCCAGGCCGTCATCTCGGGGGCATTTTCCCTCTCCATGCAGGCGGTTCACCTGGGATTCAGCCCACGCCTCGACATCCAGCATACCTCCCCTACCGAGCGGGGTCAGATATACCTTCCCATGATCAACTCGATCCTCATGGTCAGCTGTATAGGGCTTGTGGTCGGCTTCAGGTCTTCCAGCGGATTGGCAGCTGCCTACGGCATCGCCGTCACGACCACCATGGTCATCACCACGGGGCTGTTTTTTCTCCTTGTGCGAAAACGATGGAACTGGAGCCTTCCTACAGCCGTACTGATTTGCGGGATTTTCATTGTTATGGATCTCGGCTTTTTCGGGGCAAATATCGCAAAAGTCCTCCATGGAGGGTGGTTCCCCCTCCTCGTCGCAGGGGTGGTCCTGGCCCTGATGACGACATGGAAAAGAGGTCGTTTGATCCTCGCCGGCAAGCTGCGCTCGGCATCCACTCCCGTGGAGGCAGTCATCAGGGGGCTGGAGGAATCCCCTCCCCAGCGTGTTCCGGGTACAGCCGTCTTCATGACAGGAAACCCCTACGGCACACCGATCTCACTCCTGCATAACCTCAAACACAATAAAGTCCTCCACGAAAAAATCCTCATCCTGCTGGTGGAAACCGCCGACGTCCCCTATGTACCAGCGGCCAGACGCGTTCGGGACGAGGAGCTTGGCCTTGGAATTCACCGCTTTACTCTCCATTATGGATTCATGGAGTATCCTGATGTTCCGGAGGCCCTGAGGACCGTGAAGCTGGGGGATTGGGAATACAGAGAGGAGGAAACCACCTTTTTTCTGGGACGGGAAACGCTCATCGCAGCCACTTCCGCAAAAATGGCCCTGTGGCGCAAGAAGCTCTTCGTTCTAATGTCCCGAAACTCCAGGAGCGCCACATCCTTTTTCGGCCTGCCCCCCAACCGGGTCGTAGAACTGGGGCAACAGATCGAACTCTAGATCTCCTGGGAGAGGTCTCCCCCGGGGCCATCACCGGCCGGCTTCTCCTTTTTTTCCCTCGATGATCTCCCTGTAGAACCGGGCGTAGGCTTCGGCCGAGTGTCCCCATGAGTTGTCCTGCGCCATGATCCGGGGAAGGACGCCGCCTGCGCGGCCTTCCCTGAAGAATCCCGCTGCCCGGTCCAAGGCTTCCAGAAGCCCCTGGACGGTATCCCCTTCGAATGCGAAGCCGTTTCCCCTTTCCGGATCCGATCCAAGGTCCGTGACCGTGTCCCTGAGTCCCCCCGTGGCGCGCACGACGGGGATGCATCCGTAGCGCATTGCGATCATCTGGCCAAGGCCGCACGGTTCGAAACGGGACGGCATGAGAAAAAAGTCCGCGGAAGCGTAAATTTTCCGGGCCAATTCATCGTCAAACCCGATTCGGGCGAAGGCCATCTTCCGGTGCCGGGCCGCTCCGGAAAGGAGCGACTCTTCCACCTGCCTTTCTCCGCTGCCCAGGACCACGAACTGAAATCCCCTCCGGATTATTTCGTCCATTCCCCCGGCGATGACATCGGCCCCTTTCTGGTGGACAAGGCGTCCGATGAAGGCGAAAAGAGGTGCTTCGGGAAGGGGATCGAGCCCCAGTTCTTCCCGGAGGGCCTTCAAGTTGGCCGTTTTTCCGGAGGGATCGGCGGAAGAGTAATTCACCGCAAGATGAGGATCGGTCTCCGGATTCCAGAGCCCGAAGTCGATCCCGTTAAGGATGCCCCGGACCCCTTTTTCCCCCAGAAGGGGATCCATGCCCATCCCCTGTTCGGGGGTCGTGATCTCCTCCGCATAGGCTGGGGAAACGGTGCTGACGGCATCGGCCGTAAGAATGCCCCCCTTGAGAAAATTCAGGCTCCCCCACAATTCCAGGTACCCGCCATCCAACGCCTCCCGGCCCAGACCAAGGGACGGGAAAAGTCCCGGGTCGAACCGGCCCTGATAGGCAAGGTTGTGGATGGTCAGAAGACTGGGAATTTTCGCCTGGAGGGTGCTGACCTCCGCGAACTTAAGATACAGGGGTACCAGGGCCGCATGCCAGTCGTGGCAATGGATCAGGTCAACTTCAAGGCCCATTTTTTCCGCCGCCGCAAGACAGGACCTGCAGAAGAAGGAAAACCGGAGGGCGCTGTCCGGATACTCCCCGCCGGGAGGCCCGTAGACCCACTCCCTGTCGAAAAAATCGGGCTCGTCCAGGAAAAAGAACGAGACTCCGTCCCGTTCGGCGTGAAGGATCCGGCATTCCCTGTCTATTCCGTCGTGGAGGAGGGAAAACCGGCTCCCCGTCGGTGTGGGATCAAAGCCTTTCTTCCTGATTTCACGGTAGAAAGGCAGAAACACCGAGACCCGGATCCCGGCCTCCCGGAGACTAGCCGGGAGTGCGCCGATCACGTCCGCCAGGCCGCCGACCTTGGCGAAGGGGACCGCCTCCGCGGCGACCATCATTACCGAGAGGTCCTCATCCCCCCTCGTCCCGGCAGCCATGGTCATCGTCTTTTTATCCCCTCCCCTTGAAGAACTAGATTTCCGATTCCCTGAGGAACCTCGCGGCGTCCTCGGGTGATGTCGGATTGATCTGGAAGCCGGTCCCCCATTCGAATCCGGCGATCATCGTCAGGCGCGGCACGAGCTCCAGATACCAGTGAAAATCGCTCTCTATGCTGGACCAGTAATAAGGCTTCCCCGCCCGATGGGTAAAGGGGGGCGCCGTGTGAAGAATCAAATTGAAGGGAGGGTCATCAAGCTCTTTCCTGAGCAGGGTCAGAACCTCCTTGATGGCAAAGGCAAGATGGGCCAGCGTGTCATCGTCGACCAGGGAAAAATCGTGGCTGTGCCTTCTCGGAACGACGCGAAGCTCATAGGGAAAGCTGGAGGCAAAGGGGGTGAAAACGATGAATTTTTCCTCGACCAGGACGATGCGCGCCTGATCTTCCAGTTCCTGATGGATGATATCGCACAGCATGCACCTCTCCTTGAGCTGGAAATAATCCCTGGTGCTGGCCAGCTCCACAGCCACCAGGTTGGGCGTCACGGGGAGGGCGATAATCTGGGAGTGACTGTGAAAAAGACTGGCCCCGGCTTCGGTGCCATGGTTCTTGAAGATCATGATATATCGGAACCGCTGGTCCTTCATGAGGTCCCTGAGACGGCTCCTGTATACCCCGAACACATCCTGAAGGTGGCCGACGGAAAAATCAGCCATCTGTTCCAGGTTGTCGGGGGTTTCCACGACCACCTCGTGGGCGCCGAACCCGGACACCACGTCGTAGATCCCCTCTCCGTACCGCTCCAGGGGACTTTCGATGGTCAGCGCGGGGAATTTGTTGGGAAGCACCCTGATCCTCCACCCCGGACCGTTGGGGCGGCTACCCGGGTCGCGGATGGCCAGGATCTCAGGGGGGGTCCGGTTTTCATTCCCGGGACAAAAAGGGCAGGCGGCCTCGGAGGCGCAGGAGCGGAGGTGTTCCCGCTTCTGCACATTGACGGGCCTCACCCCCCTTTCGGTGGCGATAATGACCCACGCCTTCTTCATGGGATCGTAACGCAGTTCGGACATAGATACCCCTTTGCCGCGGACAGATCCCCTAAACAGGGGAGCGCGAGGAGAATTTTTTTACCCTCTGATCGAGGTGCGGCTTCCCTTCACCTTTCCAGCGCCCAACGCCTGACACGTCGCCTCCATGGGTCGAAAAGTCTCCTGGCGGAATCCCTGTCGCCGGCCTCCACGTAGAGGCTCACAGTCGGACCGTAAAGGTCAGGCGACAGAAGGATCCAGCCTTCCGGCAGATCCACCTTGACCCCGTCCTCGAAGGAAAGCTCATGACCGTTGAAGGCTTCCCGGAAATTCCGCATCAGCTTCCCTTTGGCCTCGGCGGGGCATACGGTGGTCACAAAATGGTAATAGGTCCGGGGAAGCCCGTCAAAGATCTTCGACACTTGCTGCCCCTCTTGCCTTGCCACCATCTCCAGGATGCAGGCCACAGCAAACATGGCGTCCCAGTGAGGCTGGAACCGCGTGAAGGCAAATTCTCCGTTAACCGAGGCGATAAGGTCATTTTTGCGAAATGTCTCAGGGGATAATCTGGCGATCCTTCCGGAATTCAGGGTCAATCCGTCGATCTTTCCAGCCGCGATCATTGGGGCCTGAACGGGAAGAAACGCCTTTGGCTTTGCGCGGCCACCTGATCGAGCAAGAAGTTCGAGGACAAAGAGAAGAACCATATGGGAAGGCTGCGGCCGACCTTTGTCGTCGACCAGATAAAGGCGCTCTCCCGAGGGAGAAATATAAAAACCCATATCGGCCTTGAGGGTCCTGACGATCCTGCCAACCCTCGTGAGGGATGCCTTTATCCCCGATAGTGAGGAGGACCGTTTTTTATCCTCCGTATGGGCGTTTAACACAACCGTATCGCATCCCAGTTCTGTGAGAAGAACGGGCAGGATGCTGGAGGTCGGTCCATGGGCGAGGTCCAGCACCACCGAAAACCCTCTTTCCTTCAACAGGTCCGCCGAAACTTTCTTGACAAACCCCTCCCTGTAATATTCCAGGGCCAGAGGCATTTCATAGATGGTCCCTACATCGGAAAAGTGGCTGCGCCGGAATTTCTCCCTGAAAAAGACCCGTTCCAGGGCTTTGGCGGTCTCGTCAGGAAGGGGATAACCGTGTCCGTTGTAGAAAAGTACCTGTGTTTTGGATTCATCATCGGGATCCTGCCGGAAATGAACCCCGCCGACCTCCCCGAATGTTGTCAGTTTGTATCTCATTAAAGGGAGGGGGTTGTGTCGGATGTCAAAGGCGCTGACCCCTGTGGAGAGGACCCCCCCGAGAAAAGCCCTTTTAAACATCCTCGAGGCCCGGTGCCCGTCCCGGCTCACTAATACCCGGCTGGCTTCAGGGAGGACGCTTCCGTAGGCTTCCCCCAGCCTCGCCGTGAAGACGGTGCTCATCTCGACGTTGGTCTGGCCGGAGACTACATTTCCTTCGAAAAGACTCGCCCTCCACCTGTCGCCCCATATCAGGTTGGAGGTGAGGACCGATCCCTCCTCGACCCTTTTCCCCGGCCAGAGGGAAATATCCCTTTCCACAGACACCCCGTCTTCCAGGATGCAGTCGGAGGCGATAATGGCGCCCTCCGGTATGAACACGCCATCCCCCAGCCGGGCCTTGTCGCAGATGACCGCGTTTTTGAGGTTGCACCTCCCGCCGATGGTGACCCCGCTCCAGATGACCGAGGATTCGATCCGGCTCCCCGGGGCTATCCGGCACCCTTCCCCGAAAATGGTATCGGAGTATTGCCCGCGGGGAAGGCGGACACCCCCGCCCAGGGCCACCGTCCCGCTTATCCTTGCCCCTTTGAGGACTTTCGCCCCTTCCGCAAGCCACACCGTCCCGGACCCCGCCTTCACCGCTTCCCCCGGGAAGGGAATCTTCACTCTCCCAAGAAAGGCATCCTTATGGACGCTCCTGTAGGATTCCGGGTTCCCGACATCCTTCCAGTACCCCTGAGCCTTGTGCGCGAAAAGGGGTTTCCCCCCCTTCAGCAGCTTGGGGAAAAGGTCCTTGGAAAAATCGAAAGGCTTCCCCTCCGGGATTTCCCGGAAAACTTCAGGTTCCAGGATATAGATCCCCGTATTGATGGTGTCACTAACCACCTCACCCCAGCTCGGCTTTTCCAGAAAGCTCTTGATCCTCCCCTTTTCGTCGGCGATGACCACCCCGAACTGCAGGGGGTTGGTGACGGAAGTGAGGACGATGGTAGCGAGGGAGGCCCTGCTCTTATGAAATTCCAGCGAAGGGAAAAGATCAAAATCCGTCACCAGATCCCCGCTCATGACAAGGAAGGTGTCATCGATCCCCTTTTCGGCAAACTTTATGGAACCCGCCGTCCCGTAATCGCCATCGGGAACAATGAACCGGAGGGAGGCTTTTCCCCTCCAGGTGTTTTCGAAGTGGTCCCGGATCCTCTCGGGCATGAAATAAAGGAGAAGGGAGATCTCTTCCACCCCGATCCCGTCCAGGCGCTCGAGGATCAACTCGAGGATGGGACGGTTCATCAGAGGCAGCATGGGCTTGGGGACCTTCGACGTAAGGGGCTGAATTCTTGTCCCGAAACCTCCTGCGAGGACCACGGCTTTCATGAATTTGCCCTCCGGAAAAAGTGAACATGATTCTGCCGACCGGAAACCATTGAAATCCGCCCACCATGGATCAGGGACAATAATAACATTAACTCAATCGGATTTTTGAGGACAGGGGCAAATTCAGATGGGGAATGGATGATTGAGGATCGGGGAATAAGGATTCAGGAAAATCAGGGACGCCCGTTCCTTGCGCGGTGGGTTGGGCGGAAAAGTGCTAGACGGCAGGATTTGCCGCCGCCCTCATCCCCCTTACCCGAAGCCGCACGCTG
Organism: Pseudomonadota bacterium; assembly: GCA_016937135.1. Taxonomy (GTDB): domain Bacteria; phylum BMS3Abin14; class BMS3Abin14; order BMS3Abin14; family BMS3Abin14; genus JAFGWO01. Next base: position 6,188 of record JAFGWO010000168.1, on the reverse strand, counting down.
CTGGTACCGTGCCAGGACTGGATTTCCGGCACCGCAGCCAGATCCATCCGGGGCGCAAGATTTTCCAGTTCGTCGGCCATCCGGAACGCGATGGCGCTGATCGTGGAACCATTTTGCCTGACCTGAAAACTGAGATGCCGTCTTCCCACAACCCTGGCCTGGGATATTTCAACATTTTCAATAAGGAGAACCGGATCAGGATTGCCCGCGCCGAAGGGAGACAGCTCCTGGAACCTGGCCACGCTCTCCACCTGAAGCTCCTCGAGGCCAACCGGGGCGTCCAGGGTCAGGACAGGGACGAAATCATCCTCTGAAACCGTTTCTGTCACCACCTTCTCGAAACGTTCGCGGAATTCATCCACATTGGCCGGGTCCATCCTGACTCCCGCGGCGTACTTGTGTCCCCCGAATTCCAGGAGCAGGTCCCTGCACAGGGACAGTCCCTGATAAAGGTGAAAGCCGGGGATCCCCCTTGCGGACCCTTTATAGACCCCGTTCTCCAGGCAAAGGAGGACCGTGGGGCGGAAATACCGCTCCGTCAGCCGCGAGGCCACAATCCCCACAACCCCGGGGTGCCATTGGGGAGAGGAAAGGACAAGGCTTTTCCTCCCCTCCAGGTAGCCGCAGGACCGGATCTGGTCCTCCGCCTCCAGGTGGATCCTCTCCTCGATGCGCTGGCGTTCCACGTTTTCTACATCAAGGTAACCGGCCAGGGTCTCGGCATCGGTGATGGAGTCGGTGGTGAGCAGCCGAACGCCGGCTCCCGCATCGGAAAGACGGCCCGCCGCGTTGATCTTGGGCGCGATGCGAAAAGCGACAGTGGAAGACTCCACTTTTCCCTCATCCACGCCGCAGACCTTCAGGAGGGTCTTCAGCCCGAGCCTCGGATTCCTGTTTATCTGCCCGAGCCCTGCCTTTACGAGGATCCGGTTGATCCCCGAAAGGGGGACTATATCCGCGATGGTGCCCACAGCCACGAGATCGAGAAAATCCAGGAGGGAAGGTTCCTGTCTGTTTGCGAAAAAACCGTTTTCCCTGAGACCCTTTCTAAGTCCGGCTACAAGGTAAAAGGCAAGACCTACCCCTGAGAGGAACTTGAAGGGAAAGTTACAACCTTCCTGCAAGGGGTTGACGATCGCGGCGGCCGCCGGAAGGACCGAGGGTGGTTCGTGGTGGTCGGTGACAATCACATCCATTCCAATGGTCCGGGCGAAAGCGACCTCTTCGACGGATGAGATCCCGCAGTCCACGGTGATGACCAGGCTGATCCCCATTTCCCTGAATTTCCGGAGGCTGTCCTTGTTGACGCCGTACCCTTCCTCAACCCGCTTGGGGATATAGAACCAGGCGGAAACCCCCAAATCCCTTAGAAAAAGGAGGATGAGGGAGGTCGCTGTGACCCCGTCCACGTCGTAATCCCCGTAAACAAGGATCTTTTCCCCCTGCTCAAGGGCTGTCCGGATGCGCTCGACAGCCTGCGCCATTCCCTTGAAGAGGAAAGGATCCGTCAAATCATCGAGGCGGCACCCTAAAAAGCGGGAGGCTTCCTCATGGTCGCTTATTCCCCGGTTCAGGAGGATCTGTCCAACGAGAGGGGTAGTTCGAAGGAATCGGGCGAGGATCCCCGATTTTTCAGGGTCCTGGGAACGGAGGACCCATTTTTTTCGGTCAGCGCTCATGAAAAAACATCCGGCCCCCAAACCCGCTCACAAGGACCTTTGAACCTTTCGGCCCCAGCGGGAGATTATTCTCAAACCTCGGATCTTACAGTCCCGGCATCCGGGAAACCAGCATTCACAGGTTGGCGGAGAGGGAAAAACGTGGCTTTGCCTTTCCTCACGAATCCATGCCTTGCGATGCCGGTCCTGGATCCGGGCGCCCCGTGTGGGGCGCGGCCGGGAGTCAGGTGCAACACAAAATCACGCCTGGCGGATGGAGGTCCTTGAGGCGGATTCTCCTTTTCCTCCCAAAAGGAGGACGGGACTGGCGATAAATATGGAGGAATAGGTGCCCACCATGATCCCGATGAGGAGGGCGAAGGAAAAATCGTGGATCACCTTCCCGCCGAAAAGGAAAAGGCAGAAAACGACCAGCAAGGTCGTTCCGGAGGTCAGGATGGTGCGGCTCAGGGTCTGGTTGATGCTCTCATTGACGACGGTTGCCAGCTTTTCCTTCGGATGCCTTCTTATGTTTTCACGGATGCGGTCGAAGACGACGATGGTGTCGTTCAGGGAATACCCGATGATGGTCAGGACCGCCGCGATAATGGGAAGTGTGAACTCGATCCCCATGATGGAGAAAACCCCCACGGTGATCAGCACGTCGTGGACAAGGGCCGCGACGGCGCCCAGGGCAAACCGGAACTGGAAGCGCAGAGTGATGTAAAGGAGGATCCCGAGAATGGCGTAAACAAGGGAAAGTATACCCTTGCGGCGAAGGTCGGCCCCCACCTGGGGCCCCACCATTTCCACCAGCTCGAGGGAGGGCTCCAGTTCCGGGAACCCTTCGGAGATCACGGAAAAGACCTCATCCGAGATGGTTTCCGACTGGCCTTCCTCGCTCTTGACGCGGACGGCGATGGCCTCCTCCCCCTGCGACTGGATCACGGCCGATCCCATCCCTTTTCCGGAAAGGACATCCCGGACGTCGCCTATCCCCGGGGCCTGGGAGAAGCGGACCTGGACCAGGGTTCCCCCGGCGAAATCGATGCCGTAAAGGGGCCCCCCCTTCAGGACCAGGGACCCGACACCCAAGAGAATAGCGATCAGGGAAAGGATCATGGCGATCCGTCTTTTCCCGATGAAATCGAAATTGATATCCGGTCTCACGAAATCCATTAAAGTCCGCCTCCGCTTCTTAGATGCTCAGCTTCTCGATCTTCCGGTTTTCCAGCCAGGCCTCGAAAATAGTCCTGGTGACGAAAATGGCCGTGAACATGCTGGTAATCACCCCTATGGTCAGGGTAACCGCGAACCCCTTGACCTGGCCGGTCCCGAACTGGAAGAGAACCAGCGCCGCGATCAGGGTGGTTATATTGGCATCGACGATGGTGAGGAAAGCCTTGCTGTAGCCCGCCTCGATGGCCGCCCGTACCGTCTTCCCCGTGCGCTGTTCCTCCTTGATCCTCTCGAAGATGAGCACATTGGCATCCACGGCCATGCCGATGGTGAGGACGATCCCGGCGATGCCGGGCAGGGTCAGGGTAGCCTGGAAGAGGGCGAGAACCGCCATGATGACCAGAAGATTCAGAATCAGCGCGACATTGGCCACGATGCCGCTGTACCGGAAGTAGAAGATCATGAAAAGGATGACCACAACGAAGCCCAGGGCAATTGACATCAGGCCCTTCCGGATGGAATCGGTTCCCAGGGTGGGGCTCACGGTCCACTTCTGAAGGACCTGCACCGAGGCCGGGAGAGAACCCGCGCGGAGGACGATTGCCAGGTCAGCCGCCTCGTCAGGGGTAAAATCCCCCGTTATCTCGGCACTGCCCCCGGCGATCCTCTCCCTGATGGTGGGAGCGGAATAGACATTTTCGTCAAGGACGATGGCCAAACGCCGGTTGACGTTCTCCGCGGTAACCTGTTCGAATATCCTCGCTCCGATTTTGTCGAATTCGAGGGAAACGTAGGGCCTTCCGAACTGGGAATCATAGCGGACCCTGGCATCCTTGATGGTGTCGCCCGTCAGCATGACCCGATCCCTCAGGACATAGGGTGTCCTGGTGACCCTTTTGGTGGCGGGGTCGTATTCCTTGCCGTAAAGCACCACATCTCCCGTGGGGACATTGTCAACCGACGCCCCTTCATCGACCAGCATGAACCTCAGGACAGCCGTCCTTTTGACCAGGTCGATGGCCCGCTGGGGATCATCGATGCCGGGGAGCTGGATGAGGATCCGCCTTTCGCCCTGCCTGAGAATGGTCGGCTCCGTGACCCCGAATTCATCCACCCTGCTCCGGATGGTCTCAAGAGCCTGCACCACCGAATTTTCCTGAAGCCTTTCGATCTCCTCATCGGGGAAGCTCAGGGCGAGTGTCGTCTCGGACTCCTCGGACACATCGATGCCCGGGAATTCCTCCCTCAGGATGGCGGCGGCCTCATCCCGGTATTTGTCCCTTCCGACCTCGAGGATGAGGCGGTTAAAGCCTGTCGTTTCCGCACTCCGGATCCTGATGTTCTTTTCCCTCATGACCGTCTTGAGGTCGCTGGCGTAGCGATTGAGGGCGTTGTTCACCGCTTCCTCAACCTGGACTTCCAGAAGCAGCTCCATGCCGCCCTTCAGATCCAGGCCAAGCTGAACCGCCTTGGACGGAAGGATTTTTTTCCACCAGCCGGGCAGGGAATCGGTCAAGGACGGGGTGATGGCCACAAGGGCTCCAATGATGACCACCAGGACGATGATGAGTTTGGTCTTTACTCGGGCGCGCATCTTTCCTCCCAGAAACGAATTGACCCAAAGGTTTTTACTGTTCTTCCCCCCCCGCCAGGGCCGATGGATCAACCTTTCCGGAGATCGCTTTCTTGGTGATCTTGATCCGGACCTTGTCCGAGCACTGGAGGGTCACAACCTGTCCGTCGATCCTGACGATGGTCCCGTAGATGCCGCCGGTGGTTATCACGGTGTCGCCCGATTTCAAGGCATCCAGTGTCGACTGGTGTTCCTTGGCCCGCTTCTGCTGGGGACGGATGAGAATGAAGTAAAAGATCACGAAAAGGATGATGATGGGCATGAAAGCCGACAGGCCGCTGGGTCCCCCCGCGGACTGTCCTGCAGCGTAGGCTGTACCTGTAAACATGGTCTCCTCCTTTGGCATCGGCATCCGGGAAAAATCCTCCCCCGGAAACAGGGATTCCCTACAAAAGGGACTCCTGATCCACCCAGAGTCCCTCAACTTCCTTGCGGTAAGAGGCGAAGGACCCGGAGAACACCGCCTCCCGGGCGCCGGAAACAAGTTGGTGATAATAACTCAAATTGTGGATCGTGGAAAGTCGAAATCCCAGCATCTCACGGGTCAGGAAAAGGTGCCGCAGATAGGCCCGGGAAAAATTTCTGCAGGTAAAGCAGGAACATTCAGGATCCGGTGGGGACTTGTCCTCTTTCATTGACGCGGACCTGATGGATATCTTCCCCGCCCTCGTAAAAAGGGTCCCGTTCCGGGCGTTCCGGGTAGGCATGACGCAGTCGAAAAGATCCACCCCTCTTTGGATCCCGTCGAGAAGATCCGAGGGGGTCCCCATGCCCATGAGATAACGGGGCCGGGCTTCGGGAAGATTAAGGAGGGACGTCTCAACAGCCTGCCACGTCTCCCCGGGTTCCTCCCCCAGGGCGAGGCCGCCCATGGCGAACCCGTCAAAAGGGGCGCTGCCCAGAACCTGTGCGCAGTGCGCCCTCAGATCGGGGAATACACCCCCCTGAACGATGCCGAAAAGCGCCATCTTTTCGGAACTGCGGGCGCGGAGGCACCGATGGGCCCAGGCGAGGGTCCTTTCCACCGCCTTTAAAGCGGTCGGTTTGTCCGACCGGGGGGACACCAGCTCGTCCAGGCACATGGCGATGTCGGTTCCCAGAAGCTCCTGGACCCGTACGGCGAGCTCAGGGGTGAAACGATGTCCGCTGCCGTCAAGGTGGGACCGGAAGGTCACCCCGTCATCATCCACGCGGGCGAGGGATGCCAGGCTCATGATCTGGAACCCCCCGCTGTCCGTCAGGATCGGCCGGTCCCAGTTCATGACCGCGTGCAGCCCTACGAGCCTGCCGACGAGTTCAGCGCCGGGCCTCAGGTAAAGGTGATAAGTGTTGGATAAAAGGATGCGGGTCCCGGCATCGGCCAGTTCCCCAGGGGTGAGGGTCTTTACAGCCCCGTATGTCCCGACGGGCATGAACGCCGGGGTGGGAACCTCCCCGTGGTGGGTATGGAGGACCCCGGCGCGTGCGGCCCCGTCAACGGCCAGGACTTTGAATGGAAAATGAGACAAAAAATTCTCCCCGGTTTCAGGTTCCGGATTGACATTTGGTAGGGTCGCGAAAAGTCCAATCCGGGACTTTTCGCTTCCCGGAAAGGGAAAAACGGGGTTTTCCCTTTCCTCACGGATCAAGGACTAGCAACCCGGGTCCTTGATCCGGGCGCCCCGCGCGGGGCGCAAGGTGTTTGATCTTATCCTTGCCCAAGCATTTGAAATCACCCG
>JAFGWO010000020.1 GCA_016937135.1 Pseudomonadota bacterium | reverse complement strand
AGGACCACCGCTTTCGCGAGGACCGGGACAATTTGTGAGCTTTTAGAGTCATGGACGTAGCATCCCAGGCAGCGGTCTTCCTCGAGGCCGGACGATCCGGGGCCGCAAAGGGTCGAACGGGTGACCAGGTTGAGGGCTGTGTGGTGGGGGAGGAGCGTTACGCGGCCCTGGGTTGAGATGGCTGTCAGAAGGCTGCGCTGGATCTCCCTTCCCGTCATATCCTCGGCGTGAACGATCCGGCGGTGGCTGTGCCCTCCCTCACGGCCAAGATCCAGGTCCCCGTTGTCCGAGTGGCTGAACCGGGCCCCCAGGTCGATGAGTTCCCGGATGGCCCCGGGGCCTTCCCGGACGATGAGATCGACGACTTCCCGGCGGCAAAGACCGGCCCCCGCTTCCAGGGTGTCCCTGATATGGTATTCGAAGCGATCCGCGTCATCAAGAACCGAGGCGATCCCCCCCTGGGCCATGGATGTCGCGGTGTCGTCCGACTCTTTTTTGGTGATCAGGGCCGCGTTGCAGAAGGAGGATACCTTGAGGGCGGTGAGGAGACCCGCCACCCCGGAACCTATCACGAGAACGTCCGTTTCCATTTCCGAGAAACTTACCAGATTCAGCGCGAAAAAATAAGCGGGATTGCTGATCCTTGACCATTTTACCCGTTCTTTCTTGCATGGGGACCCTTACGGATGGTAAATTGAAGAACTAAAAGGAAAAGAGGGCAAACCGTGTTCGAACTTATGACCCAGATTGAACGGCCTCCCCTTGAGGAAAAAGACATCGTCCAGATCCACAAGGGCATGAGCTCCCTTCGCGTGTCCGTTGGCGAGCACGTTTCCCAGCCATCGGAAGTCTATATCGTCACCGGCCGTCAGGAAAACCTTTTTCAGACATTCATCATTTTCTTCATGATTGAGCCCCAGGTCCACGTTGTTTACCGTTTTGAGGAAAACCCTTACGACTCCGCCCGCCGGGAGGAGGTCCTCGGCGGGGCCTTCCAGTTCGTCGAGGAAATGGGGGGGATCATGGAAGAAGTCCCCTTCGATACCATGTCCCCGGAGAATCGCCTGAATCTGATGGACGATCTCGGCCTTTTTTCCGCGGATTCCCAGGAGGCCGGCATCCTTGAAGGACTTGAAGAGATCCAGCTGGGCGAGATCATCGAAGTCCTCGGGGATGAAGATGCCGAAGAAGCCTCTGAGTTCGAGGTGCTCGTTGAGGGTGAGGAAGAAGGGGACGCACAAGAGGCGCGGGCGGTTGGGGAGGGAGAAGGGATCGAGGATTCTCCGACGCAGCAGCCCCCTTCCGAAACCTCCCAAACCATCAGCGAACCCGGAGAAGATAAGGATCTGGATGTAGACGAGGACAAGGACTTTGACCGTCTCCTCAAACAGGCATTCCTGAAACCGGAACTGATCAGAAAGATTTCCGGCAAAAAGATCCAGAGTCCTGAAGAGGGACCAGTCGACGGCTCCGCTCCCCCGGAAACCGAAGGAAATGAGGCGGAAATACCGGAGGATGTGGTTTCTCACGAGGTCGAAGCCGCGGAAAATCCGGAGGCCGACTTCGAGGTCCTGCCGGTTCAGGAGGAACGGGTCATCATTGAAGACATCCTCCCGGAGGAGGGCGCCTCACCCGAAGCGGCCGCATCGCCGTCCGTGGAGGAAAGGGTGCCGCCTGAAGAGGTGGGGGGCTCCTTAGGCGTGAAGGTGATCAAATTCCTGTCCCGGTTCTGATCTCCTGGCGACCAGGAAGGGGGAGGTGGGAGAACGTGACAAGACTGCGACAGACCATCGTGTTTCCGGCGGTCCTGGTTGGGATCATGTTTTTCTTTGCCTGCGCCGGGACACAGCAAAGGGATGCCGAGATTGCCCGGGAAGGGGAAATCCATCTCCAGATCGGAACCAATTACCTCACCAAGGGCCAACTGGAGATGGCTCATTTTGAACTGAACAAGGCCGCCCGCATGATCCCCGACAACCCCGAGGTGCATTTTGCCCTCGGAACCCTCCACGTGCTGAGAATGGACCTTGAGCTTGCCATCCAGGAGTTTCAGCGGACCCTCGAACTGGATCCCCATTATGCGGATGCCTACAACAACCTGGCCGTTTCCTATCTCCAGACCGGGCAGTTCGACGAGGCCATTAGCGCGGGCGAAAGGGCCCTTGAAGAGGTGACCTACGAAACCCCGGAAAAGGCCATGACCATCGTCGGATGGGCCCATTACAAAAAAGGGGATCCGGCCAGGGCTTTGGACTTTCTCAAAAGGGCCCTCGAGACGAAGCCCCAGCATCCGGACGCGGAAAACAAAATGGCCACTATTTTTCTTGAACAGGGAAACACGGCGAGGGCCAAGGAAATCCTTCTGGACCTTGTGGAAAGGATCCCCAGGTTTTCCGGAGCCCGTTTGAACCTCGGTATAGTGTATTTCAAGGAACGGGATGTGCTGGCGGCCAGAAAAGAATTCAAGGCTGTCATGGACCTCGTGGATCCGAAATCCGAAGAGGGAAGACTGGCGCAGGGATATCTTGACCTTATCGAATGAAACCCGTGTCACGGGTAAAACACTTGGGGAAAGTCTGCGGCAGATCCGGATCGAGGCGGGTCTGGAGGTTGCCGAGCTGGCTTCACGGACGCGGATCGGGGCGAAGAACATCCAAGCCCTGGAGGAAGGCAGGCTTGATCTTCTGCCAGGGCCCTTTTTCGTAAAAGGTTTTATCCGTTCCATCTGCGGGGAACTGGGGCAAAACCCCGATCCCTTTCTTGAGATGGCGGCAGACCTGCAGGAAGAGGAACCGGATGGGGAGGAAAAGGGCCCTGGTCCCAGAAAGGCCCTTCCCCTGTGGCTGACAGCGGGCATCCTTCTCCTTCTTGTTCTGGGAGGGATCTGGCTTTATGGAAACGGCCGCAGCGGGGAGCCTGTTCCACCCCAGCCGGAACCTTTGGCAGCACAGCCCGAGCCGGCCCCGCCTGAACCGGCCATCGAGAGCACATATGCTCCCGTCCCCGCTCAGGAACCTGCGCCTGTGGTTGCCCCGGAGCCTCCTGCGCCAGAAGAGGTCGAAGAACTGGATCTTGCGATCCGGGCCATCGAGCGGACCTGGCTTCGCATCCAGACGGATGCCTCGGAACCATGGGAAACCACCCTGAAAACGGGGGATGAGGTGAGATTGCGCGCCACGGAGAGGATCACTCTTTTCATCGGCAACGCGGGCGGACTGCTTTTCGAGCTCAACGGGAGGAATTTCGGGCCGCCCGGATTCTCGGGGCAGGTAATCACCAGCTACGTGATCACCAGGGATAACCTTTGACGGGAAAGGAGAGGGGAAGAGGGGAAAAACGGCCATCGCGAAAGAACCGGTTAAAAAAGGACAGGGCCTGATCGAAGGGCAAGCAGAAGTATTAGAACGGCAAGGGATCGGTAATACTTCTACTTTTTCTTCTTTTGTGTTCCTGGAACCTTCCCCCTTTTACCCCTTTGAGAATCACCCGGGCCGGCCCTTTCCGGATTTTTTCCGGGGGGGTTTTCCAGTGGAACTCGCAGGTCCTTGCAGAAACGCGGGTGTTTTCCATGTCGCCAGTGAATCTTAGAAATATCGGGGTCATCGCTCACATAGACGCCGGGAAAACCACGACCACCGAGAGGATCCTCTATTATACAGGGAAGATCCACCGGATGGGTGAGGTGGACCAGGGGTCCGCCCAGATGGACTGGATGCTTCAGGAACAGGAAAGAGGCATCACCATCACCTCCGCGGCTACGACCTGCCAATGGAAGGATTGCATCATCAATATCATCGATACCCCCGGGCACGTCGATTTCACCGCCGAAGTTGAAAGGTCCCTCAGGGTCCTCGATGGGGCTGTGGTGGTTTTCTGTGCGGTTGCCGGGGTCCAGCCCCAGTCTGAAAAAGTCTGGAGGCAGGCGGACAGGTATGGCGTTCCAAAAATCGTTTTTGTTAATAAAATGGACAGGTTGGGAGCTAATCCTGAAAAGGTGCTTAAAGAAATAAGGGAAGTGCTGAAAGGGGATCCTCTTCCCCTTCAACTCCCGGTTGGGGACGGGGCCGATTTCGAAGGAGTCGTGGATCTTCCGGGGATGGAATTTCTCCGCTGGTGCGGGCCCAACGGGGATGCGATGGAGAAAAATCCCGTCCCGGAAGTTGTGGCCGATGCCGCCAGGAAGGAAAGGGATCGTCTTGTGGAGAAACTCTCCGAGTGGGACGACGGCATTCTTTCCCATTTTCTGGAAGGCCGGGAGATAACCCGTGACATGATCATCGGGAGCATCCGGGAAGGGACGATCCGGGGTCGCATCGTCCCGGTCCTTTTCGGGTCGGCCCTCAAGAACAAGGGTGTCCAGCCCCTTCTGGATGCCGTCAATCGCTATCTGCCCAGCCCCCTCGACCTTCCCCCTGTAACCGGGAGCTGGAAGGGGGAATCCAGGACCAGGGCACTTGTGGAAACGGAGGCCTTTTGCGGGCTGGTTTTCAAGATCATGGCCTTTGCCGGGAGACCCACCCTGTTTTATGTCCGGGTCTATTCGGGTATCTGCCGGCTCGGGGGAAAGATTTTGAACGGCAGGACCGGGGACACCGAAAGGGTTATGAAGATCCTCCGGATGCACGCCAACAGGCGGGAGGAGATCCGGGAAATGAAGGCGGGCGATATCGTGGCCCTGGTGGGGTTGAAAAAGGCCAGGACCGGCGACACCATCTCCGACCCGGCCGACCCCGTCAATCTGGAGGAGCCCGTTTTTCCCAAACCGGTGATCTTTGTTTCCATCGAACCCAGAAGCGCGGGGGAAGAGGAAAAACTCATGGGAGTCCTTGAGGTCCTTGCCCAGGAGGATCCCACTTTCGTAGCGAAAAGGGACGAGGAGACGGGCCAGATCATCCTCAGCGGGATGGGAGAACTCCACCTGGAGGTCCTGACGCAGAGGATCTTTGACGAATTCAAGGTCCAGGGAAGGGTCGGGCGGCCCCAGGTTTCCTATCGGGAAACGGTCACAAGGAAGGTGAAAAGGACGGAGCATTTTTTAAGGGAGATCGCCGGCAAGGAAAACGAGGCTACGGTTACTCTCCAGGTCGAGCCGTCCCCCGGGACGGGAGACGTCCGGTTCACGGATGCCCTGGAGGAAGGGGCCCTCCCCGCTGACGCGAGACGGTGGATCCGATCCGCCGCTCTGGAGGCGGCCGGCAGCGGGGCCAAGGCAGGCTATCCGGTCATCGACATCCTTGTGAACCTCCTCGACGTCCGGTATCACCCGGAAAAATCCACCGAAATCGCTCTGAAAGCGGCCGCTTCCTCGGCCCTGAACCAATGCCTCAGGGAGGCGGGCCCTGTCCTCCTCGAGCCGATCATGGCTGTCGAGGTTGAAACCCCGGAAGAGTTTACGGGGGAGGTCATGGGAAGCCTGACCCTCATGCGCGGCGCCATTGGAGGGGTCAAAAAGGAAGGGGCCCTTGAAAGGATCACGGCCAGCATCCCCCTGAAAGAGATGTTCGGATATACGACCAGACTCCGGTCCCTGACCCAGGGCAGGGGGGCTTTTACCATGGAACTGTTCCGCTACCTTCCGGTGGTAGAACCATGAGACAGGTGGTTGTTTTCAGCGATCTGGACGGGACCCTCCTCGATCACGAGACGTTCAGCGTCCGTCTCGCCGTTTCTGCCGTGGATCTGCTTTTGCGGAGAGGTTGTCCCCTGGTTCCTGTGAGCAGCAAAACCGCCTCGGAAATCCGGTGGTGGATGAAGGCCCTTTTTCTGGAGGGGCCGTTTGTCTGCGAAAACGGATGCGGCCTCGTGATCCCGGAAGGGTATTTCGAAAGGATCCCGGAGGGAGGGGTCCGGGAAAAGGGTGAGTGGAGGGTGCCCCTGGGGACAGGCATCGGGGAGGTCCGGAAAAAGCTCAGGGAGGCGGCCCTCGAGGCCGGTGTGCGCGTCAGGGGCTTCGGCGACATGCCCTCCCGGGAGATCTCCCTTCTGTCGGGTCTGAAGGTCCAGGAAGAACTGGATGGAGCGATGGACCGGGAATACGAGGAGCCCTTCGTCCTGCAGGAGGAAAAGGATTTTGATCGCCTCGTTCCCCTCGCGGAAAAAAGGGGTCTGATCATAACGAGGGGGGGACGGTTCTGCCACGCTTCGGGAAAGTGTGACAAGGGACGGGCGGTGGGTATCCTGATCGCCCTTTTCCGGGAGAAATTCCCGGATGTCCTGACCGTCGGGGTCGGGGACAGCCAGAACGACCTGTCCATGCTTCTGGCGGTTGACAGGGGCTTCCTGGTCGCGAAGCCCGACGGTTCCCATGATCCCGCAATCCCTCCGGATGCCGCTGCGAGAACGAAGGGCGCAGGGCCGAAGGGTTTCCGGGAAGCCATTGAGGAGATAATCGCCATTGGATGACCGCGATGAAAAAGCCCTCGCCATGATCAAAAACAGGATGGGGTACACCTTCCGGAACCCTTCCCTCCTGGTGGAAGCCCTGACCCATCCCTCGGCGGTCAAGGAGGGCAAAAGCCCGGGTCCCGACAACCAGAGGCTGGAATACCTGGGGGATGCGGTCCTGCAGCTGGTGGTTTCGGGCCTGCT
>JAFGWO010000167.1 GCA_016937135.1 Pseudomonadota bacterium | reverse complement strand
CCCACAACTTCGGCGGAACGTCGGTGTTCGCCGGGGTGGGGGAGCGCACCCGCGAGGGCACCGACCTCTACATCGAGATGAAGGAGTCCGGCGTCCTCGAGAAGGCGGCGCTGGTGTTCGGCCAGATGGACGAGCCGCCGGGCACCCGGCTGCGGGTCGGACTGGCGGCGCTGACCATCGCGGAGTACTTCCGCGACGTCGAGGGGCGCGACGTGCTCCTCTTCATCGACAACATCTTCCGGTTCACCCAGGCCGGTTCCGAGGTGTCCGCCCTCCTGGGCCGGATCCCCAGCGCCGTCGGATACCAGCCCACCCTGGCAACCGAGATGGGCGAGCTGCAAGAGAGGATCACCTCCACCAACAAGGGATCCATCACCTCCGTCCAGGCCATCTACGTTCCCGCCGATGACCTGACCGACCCGGCGCCCGCCACCACTTTTTCCCATCTGGACGCGACGACGGTTCTTTCCAGGCAGCTCACGGAGCTCGGCATCTACCCGGCCGTGGATCCGCTGGATTCCACCTCGAGGATCCTGGATCCGAGGATCGTGGGCGAGGAGCATTATGCCGTGGCCCGCGCGGTCCAGCAGATCCTTCAGAGGTACAAGGACCTGCAGGACATCATCGCCATCCTCGGAATGGATGAGCTTTCCGAGGAAGACCGCCTCATCGTCTCCAGGGCCAGGAAAATCCAGCGGTTCCTCTCACAGCCTTTCTTCGTCGCCTCCCAGTTCACCGGGCGCGAGGGGCGCTATGTGAAGCTCGAGGATACCGTGGAAGGCTTCAAGCAGATCGTCCAGGGCAAACACGACGATCTTCCTGAGCAGGCCTTCTACATGGTGGGAACCATCGAGGAGGCGATTGAACAGGGCAAGAAAATGGTGGATTCGGCGGCCTGACGGGAAAAACCATGGCAGAAAAAAACGCGGAAAAAATCCTCCTTGAGATCGTCACCCCCGAACGGGTGGTTGTCAGGGAAGAAGTCGACGAAGTGGTCCTCCCGGGAATCGAGGGGGAGTTCGGGGTCCTTCCCTGGCATATCCCCTTTCTGACGGCCCTCAAGGTGGGAGAGCTCGTCTACAAGGGTCCCTCCGGGACGCAGCATCTTGCCGTTTCGTGGGGCTACGTGGAAGTGACCAGCCACAGCGTGAAGGTCCTTGCCGAAACAGCCGAAAAGGCCGTGGAAATCGACCGGGAAAGAGCGGAAATGGCCAAAGCGGAAGCCGAAAGGATCCTTTCCGCCGGGGTCGACGACCCCGAGTTCGAGAAGGCTCAGGCCAGGCTGGAAAAGGCCATGATCAGAATGCAGGTTGCCGGAAAGAAATAACCCCATCTACGGGATGTAGCGCAGCTTGGTAGCGCGCATGGTTCGGGACCATGAGGCCGCGAGTTCAAATCTCGCCATCCCGACCAGAATTCTTCAGGGTCCGCCGAGGCGGACCCTTTTTTTCAGATGGCGGGGGATGGGATCAGGACCGGCGGGATCGCACGGCCTGCCGCAAGGGGTTGGAGAGAAAAAAGGCCATGAGGATCTTCACCAGATCCCCCGGGAGGAAAGGGACAAACCCCAGCAATAGCAGGGAACCAGCGCCGAGAGCCCTGCCCTGGACAAATTTCAGGTTGAGGTAGAGCCAGGGCAGGCCGACGAGATAGACAACGGCCGTCCCGGCAAACAAGGCCAAAGCGAGCCTTGTTCCCGTGATCTTCTTACCGTAGATCTCCGGGCCTGCCGCCCATCCCGTGACGAAAGAAGCCAGAGGGAAGGCGAGAAGGAAGCCAAAGGTGGGAGAAAGAAGATATCCTGGACCCCCCCCGGCAGCAAAGACCGGAAGGCCGATAAGACCCAGAGTCAGATAAACCCCCATGGCAGCTGCCCCCAGACGGGGGCCGAGGGTAATGCCGGAAAGAAGGACAAAAAGGGTCTGGAGGCTGAATGGAACCGGCCCGGCCGGGACCCGGATCCACGCACCCGCGGTCATGAAGGCCACGGTGAGGGCGGTGAGGACGAAATTATGGGTCCGGTTTTTCCGGATCACAGCTCGGATTCCTCGCTGTTGGACTGGAGTGGAAAGTTGATGACTTTTGGCGAAGCCATCGACGCGGCCCGGATGGGGGGCGCCCGAATCGAGGACCATTGTTGTGAGTCCTTGATTCGTGAGGAAAGGGAAAACCCCGCTTTTCCCTTTCCGGGAAGCGTTAAGTCCCGCAATGGACTTTTTGCGACCCTGCCAAACCGATGGTTTTGCAAGAAGCCATTGACGCGGCCCGGGTGGGGGGCGCCCGAATCGAGGACCGTTTTTGTAAGTCCTTGATTCGTGAGGAAAGGGAAAACCACGATTTTCCCTTTCCGTGGAGCAAAAAGTCCCGCAATGGACTTTTTGCGACCCTATTAAAGATAGCTTATAATGTTTACCCCATGGCGTCCATAACCGGGAAAAAAGGAAAATCGAAAATCCGAAGTCCCCAGGATCGGGCCGGCACCGATAAGGCCGGATGCAGTATTACCCAGGCATCTGACCGATGGACCTTGGACGGAGGTTAGCTTTGCCCGTCATCGCCATAACCGGGGGGATCGGGGCCGGGAAATCCACGGTCAGGAAAATCTTCGAGGGACTCGGGGCCCGGGGAATCGATGCCGATGATCTGGCCCGCCAGGCGGTTCGGCCGGGCAGCGCGGGATGGTCCCGGATCCGGGAGACATTCGGGGAAGAATATTTCGATGAGGAGGGTAGGCTGGACCGGAAGAGGCTCGCCCGGGCAGTTTTTTCCCGGGAAGGCCCCCGCAGGCTGCTAGAGTCCATCCTTCACCCGCTCATTATGGATGCTGAGGCCCGGCTGATTGCTGAGGCCGTGGCCGAAAGGCCCGAAAGGCCCGTTGTTGTGGAGATCCCCCTCCTCGCGGAGGGGGTGGCAGTTGACCGCTACGACGGGATCGTCCTGGTCACCGCTTCCGAAAAGTCCCGCCTGGAACGCCTGGAAAGAAAAGGGATCCTGACCAGGGAAGAAGCCAGGGCCAGGATGCGCTGCCAGGCCTCCGATGAGACGAGGGCACAGATCGCCGACTGGACTATAGACAACGACGGCCCTGAAGAGAAAACGCGAAAACAGGTGGAAAGGATCTTTCACCTGCTGCAAGTATCAGAAGACCGAAAAAATCCGGGGGGTTGGCAAGGTCGGGCTTGACAACCCCGCACCTTGGGGATAATAAAAAAACACCCGATGACAATTTGCCTGTAGCGCGGCTGCCCTTTAATCCCGATCGGCCTTTTCCCTTTATTCCGAGGATATCCTCAACATTCCTACCGAAAAGGTTGCCCCAAGCAGATTTTTATGACCGTCATGCGAAAGCCGAACAAGGGATCCGGAACGATGATCATGGATCTGTCCGGTCGCCCGTCACCTGGACCGTAAGCCCGAGGCCCCGGGAGAGGGCCTTTCACCCCAATCGAGCAAGGAGCTGATTCCAGAATGGACCTTACCGAATTAAAATCCATGAACATAGGCCAGTTGACCAAGATGGCCACCGCTGAATTCAAGATCGAAGGGGTCAGCGGCATGAGGAAGCAGGATCTGATCTTCGCCATGCTGCAGGCCCAGGCGGAACAGAAAAAATCCATCTATGGCAGCGGGGTCCTTGAGATCCTCCCGGATGGTTTTGGTTTCCTGCGTTCCCCGGATTCCAATTACCTCCCTGGTCCCGACGACATCTATGTCTCCCCGTCCCAGATAAGGCGATTCACCATGAGGACCGGCGATACCGTGACGGGAGAAATCCGACCCCCGAAGGAGGGGGAACGGTATTTTGCCCTGCTGAAGGTGGAGAGCCTGAATTTCGAACCCCCCGAGGCCGCCAAGGACAAGATCCTCTTCGACAACCTTACTCCCCTGCACCCCAACGAGAGGATCCAGCTCGAGACGGACGATCAGAAAAACTTTTCCATGAGGATCATGAACATCATCACCCCCATTGGAAAGGGCCAAAGGGGCCTCATCGTTGCCCCGCCGAGGACCGGGAAAACCATGCTCTTGCAGAATATCGCCAACAGCATCAGCAAAAACCACCCGGAGATCTTTCTCATCGTCCTTCTCATCGACGAAAGGCCCGAGGAGGTAACGGACATGCTCCGGTCCGTCAAAGGGGAGGTGATCTCCTCCACCTTCGATGAGCCGGCCACCCGCCACGTCCAGGTGTCCGAGATGGTCATCGAGAAAGCCAAAAGGCTCGTGGAACACGGCAAGGACGTGGTCATCCTTTTAGACAGCATCACCCGGCTGGCGCGGGCCTACAACACCGTCCAGCCCCCCAGCGGCAAGGTGCTCTCCGGAGGGGTGGACTCGAACGCGCTGCACAGGCCAAAGAGGTTTTTCGGGGCGGCCAGAAACATCGAGGACGGAGGCAGCCTGACCATTATCGCCACAGCCCTCGTGGACACAGGGAGCCGCATGGACGAAGTCATCTTTGAGGAATTCAAGGGGACGGGGAACATGGAGCTCCATCTCGACCGGAGGCCGGTGGAAAAGAGGATTTATCCCGCCATTGATCTCAGCAAGTCGGGCACCCGCAAGGAGGAACTCATCGTTTCCGAAGAGGAATTGAACAGAGTCTGGGTCCTTCACAAGGTCCTTGCGACCATGAGCGTCGTGGACGGCCTGGAGTTCCTTTTAGACAAGCTCAACGGGACCAAAAACAACAAGGCCTTTTTCGACATGATGAGCGAATGATTTCCGGAGAAACCGAAGAGTCCCTTCCGGGGGGGGCGTGCAGCGGCCCCTGTTGCGATTATCCTCAACTTGTGCTAGGAAAAATGGTTTGCGTTAACCAGAAGATATATTTTCAGGAGCTGTGATCATGAAAAAGGATATACATCCCGAATACAAGGAAGCGACCTTTACCTGCGCGTGCGGAGCCGTTTACAAAACAGGATCCACCGGCGGAGACAGGACAATAGATATCTGTTCGAAATGCCATCCTTTTTACACTGGGAAACAGAAGCTTGTCGATTCGGCCGGGCGCGTGGAGAAGTTCAAGAGGCGCTACCAGCAGAAATAGCCGGCTGTGAAGACGCAGGCCTGGTTCCAAACCCCTGCTTTCGGCTTGAAATTGAAAAAATTCCGGCGGGATGAGGGCTGTGGGCCTTTATTCGGGCGAAGTGCGTTCACCGGAAGGACGAGGGCTTTATCGGGCTGCCCCCGCGGGGTCGGGTCCGGCCTGGCCTTTTCTTCGCCCGGTAGAACCTTGAAGCGCAGGCCATGATGGGTTCGGCTGAAAGCAAAATCGGCGGTCAGGCCGTCATCGAAGGCGTCATGATGCGGGGCCCGCGGGTGATGACCGTGGCCGTCCGGAAACCTTCCGGGGAAATTGCCCTCAGAAAAGACCGGCTCTCCCTCCTCTCGGATCGATGGCATTTCCTTAAGTGGCCCTTTTTAAGGGGCACTGTGACCCTTTTCGGGACCCTGGTCCTCGGGATCAAGGCGCTTAATTTCAGCGCCCAGCAGGCCCTGGAAGAGGATGGAGAAGAGATAGGGCCCTGGGCCATGGCCGGGACCCTCATCGCGGCCTTCGGTCTGGCCGTGTTCCTTTTTCTTCTTCTCCCCCTATGGGTCACCCGCCTGCTGGAAAACCGTTTTTCCTGGGTTGAAGGACAATGGGCATTCAACCTCGTGGACGGCATCCTGAGGCTGGTGGTTTTCTTCCTTTACCTTGCGGCCATCAGCATGGCGGGGGACATCAGGAGGATCTTTCAATACCACGGGGCGGAACACATGAGCATCCATGCCATGGAGGCAGGGGAGGACCTGACCGTGGAGGGCGCAAGGAAATACAGCCCCCTGCACCCCAGGTGCGGAACCAGCTTCCTTATCATCGTCATGATCATTTCGATCCTGGTTTTCGCCCAGATCCCCCAGGAGTGGCCCCTTTGGTCCAAGGCCGTCTGGCGGATCGTCCTCATCCCGGTGATTTCCGGGATCTCCTATGAAATGCTGAAATTTTCCGACCGGCACAGCGGCATTTGGGCCCTGAGGTTCCTGATCTGGCCGGGTCTGGCCGTGCAGAGGTTGACAACCCGGATCCCGACGGATGATCAGATCGAGGTCGCCCTCGTTGCCTTAAGAGAAGCCCTTGTCGAAGGAAAGGAGCCCGCCTAAGTGGTGTGGTGGATCGATCGCCTTGCGCGCGCGGAAGAGAACTACGAAGAACTCAACCGGCTCCTCGGGGATCCCGGAACCATCGGGAATCAGGAAAAACTGCGCCGCTGCTCCAAGGAACACTCGGATCTCGCTCCGATCGTCGATGCTTACCGGCAATACCGGAACCTCGAGGGGCAGCTCAAGGAGACCGAAGCCATGATCCGCGGCGAGAAGGATCCGGAAATGGTCGCCCTTATCCGCCAGGAACGTGAGGAACTGGTGGCGGGGATCGAGGCCATGGAAGAGAAGCTAAAGGTCCTCCTCCTTCCCGTGGACCCGCTGGACGAAAAGAATATCATCCTGGAGGTCCGTGCGGGAACGGGAGGCGGGGAGGCCTCCCTTTTTGCCGCCGACCTTGTGAGGATGTATACCCGCTACGCGGAGCGCAAGGGATGGAAATGGGAGTTTTTAAGCACCCATCCCACCGAACTCGGTGGGTACCGCGAGGCCGTCCTTCTGATCAAGGGAAACAAGGTGTACAGCCACCTCAAGTTCGAGGGGGGCGTCCATCGGGTTCAGAGGGTGCCCGAGACGGAAGCCTCCGGCCGCATCCACACCTCAGCCGTCAGCGTCGTGGTCATGGCCCAGGCCGAGGAGGTGGAGGTCCAGATCAACCCGGAAGATCTCCGCATCGATGTCTTCCGCTCCTCGGGGGCGGGAGGGCAGCACGTCAACACCACCGATTCCGCGGTCCGGATCACCCACATGCCCACCGGGATCGTCGTTTCCTGCCAGGACGAAAAATCCCAGCACAAGAACAAGGCCAAAGGGATGACCATCCTGATGGCGAGGCTGTACCAGAAGCAGAAAGAGGAGGAGCAATCCCGACTGGAAGGCGTGAGACGCAGCATGGTGGGATCAGGGGACAGAAGCGAACGGATCCGCACTTACAATTACCCCCAGGGAAGGGTCACCGACCACAGGATCAACCTCACCCTCTACCGGCTGGAGGCGATCATGGACGGGGACCTTGATGAGATCACCAGGGAACTGATCTCCTCTGCCCAGGCCGAGCAGTTAAAATCTTTGGAAGTGGCCTGACATGAGGACGGACGAAGGAAATGACCGGGCCCGGATCTTCCGGGAGGGCGTCCGGGCCCTGAAAGAGGCGGGAATCCCCTCCCCGGCCCTTGATGCCTCCCTCCTTCTGGGGCATATCACGGGAGAAGCCCCCGGAGGGGTGCTCCTGGAACGGGACAAATCCCTCACACTTAAAGAGCGGGAATGTTTCGTTTCCCTCATCGAGCGGCGATGCAACCGCGAAACGGTCAGCCGCCTTGTGGGTGAAAAGGAGTTCTTCTCCCTTTCTTTTGCCACCGGTCCTGATGTCCTGGACCCGCGTCCGGAAACGGAGCTCCTGGTGGAAGAGGCCCTGGGATTTCTCCGCCGTTTGAGTGGGAATCCGAGGGTGCTGGATTTGGGCACAGGATCCGGGGTCATCGCCGTTGCCCTGGCTGTCCTCGATCCAAGGATCACGGTGGTGGCCACGGATATCTGTCCAAAAGCACTGGCCTTCGCCGGGACCAACGCCCTCAGGCACGGGGTGCGCGAAAGGGTGCGGTTCGTAAGGGCCGATCTGCTTTCGGCCTTCTCCGCCAGAGCCCGTTTCGATCTTCTCGTTTCCAATCCCCCCTATGTCACCGAGAGGGAATTTCCCTCCCTTCCCCCGGAAGTGCGTCTCGGGGATCCCCGCCGCGCTTTGGTGGCCGGTCCCGAAGGGATCGAGTTTTACGGACCCCTGGCCCGCGCGGCCGTCGAATTCCTTAATCCCGGGGGGGAAATCCTGGTTGAAGTCGGTGCCGGACAGCATCCTTTGGTTCAGGACATCTTCTCCGGGTGCGGGATTCGGGAAATTGCCGCTATTCCCGACCTTTCGGGGATAAAGCGGGTCGTGAGGGGGAAAAGGTAAGTGGCCGAAAGGATCCTGATCGAGGGCGGTGTTCCCCTGAGGGGAGAGGTTTTCGTCAGCGGGGCCAAAAACGCCGCCCTGCCCCTTATGGCCGCCACCCTCCTGGCTCCCGGGGAGACCGTCATCACCAATGTGCCGAGGTTAAGGGATGTCCAGACCATGCGGACCCTCCTGGAGCACCTCGGGGCCAGCTGCCGGGGGGATGGGGTCCTTTCCATCGACACGGAAAAGGTGAACGGCTGGGATGCCCCTTACGATCTGGTCAAGACCATGAGGGCCTCCATCCTCGTCCTTGGCCCCCTCGTTTCCCGCTTCGGGCGTGCCCGGGTTTCCCAGCCGGGAGGGTGCGCCATCGGGGCGAGACCCATAAACCGTCACATCGCCGGCCTGGAAGCCATGGGAGCGAAAGTGTTCCTTGAGCACGGCTACGTGGTAGCTCAGGCAGACCGCCTCAGGGGGGCGGAGATCGTCTTCGAGGCCCCCACGGTGACCGGAACCGAGAACCTTCTCATGGCCGCCGTCCTGGCCGAGGGCGAGACCGTGCTTTTAAACGCCGCAAGGGAACCCGAGGTGGTGGATCTTGCCGCGATGCTGCGGGCCATGGGGGCAAAGATCTCCGGGGAGGGAACGGACGAGATAAGGATCGAGGGAGTGTCCTCCCTGACCCCGGTCGCCTACGAGGTCATGCCCGACCGGATCGAGGCGGGGACCTATTTGGCCGCTGTGGGGATCTGCGGGGGGGATATTGTCATCCGGGATTGCGTCCCCGGGCACCTGAGGGCCGTCATAAGCCGGCTGGAAAAGGCCGGGATCCGGATGGAAGCGGGGGAGGACTGGATTCGGGCGGTTTCGGGAGAAAGAACCCGCGCCGTGGATGTGATGACCGATCCCTACCCCGGGTTCCCGACGGACATGCAGGCGCAGTTCATGGCACTCATGACCCTTTCGGAGGGACTGTCCACGGTGACCGAGACGATCTTCGAGGGGAGGTTCATGCATGTCCCGGAACTGTGCCGAATGGGGGCCGACATCACCCTTTCGGAAAGGAAGGCCGTCATCCGGGGCGTTGCCGCCCTGTACGGGGCCCCTCTGATGGCCACCGATCTGCGCGCCAGCGCGTCCCTTGTCCTGGCCGGCCTCGGCGCCACAAGGGGGGTCACGGAGATCTCGAGGGTCTACCACCTCGATCGGGGCTACGACGGTCTGGACGGCAAGCTCTCGCGCCTCGGTGCCAGGATCTGGAGGGCTGAAGGTTAGGGAGCCGGGAGGGAGGGGGCCCGGAAAGGTCCCCGGGACAGGTCACGGCGCCGCTGCCGTTTCCCCCTTCGGCAGGTCCTTGCAGCAGCGCGGTGATGTGGTAGAATCCCTCGCCTGGCCTGTTTTTCGGTCAGGATAAACCAGCGGCATCGCCCAGGGAGAGGCTTATGAGAACCGGGGAGATCGTGCGGAATACCAGGGAAACCAAAATTGCCCTCAAACTGAACCTGGACGGGTCGGGGGTCTCGGAAATCTCCACGGGCATCGGTTTTTTCGACCACATGCTTGAGCTTTTCGCGAGGCACGGCCTCTTTGATCTTTCTGTTGAAGCCAGGGGGGATCTGGAAGTCGATGCCCACCACACGGTGGAGGATGTGGGGATCTGCCTGGGTCAGGCCCTTGAAAAAGCCCTTGGAAACGCAGAGGGGATCCGTCGGTACGGTTGGGTCCTCCTCCCCATGGATGAGGCCCTGGCCGCTGTCGCCATAGACCTTGGAGGCCGGCCTTATCTTTCCTTCTCCATCCCGGGTCTGGAAGGTCAGGCCGGAGGATTCCCGCTGGAGCTGGTCCCGGAATTCTTCCAGGCCTTCTGCAACAACGCCGGCGCCAATCTGCATATCCGCATGGAAGCCGGAAGAAACCGGCATCACATCGCCGAAGCCGTTTTTAAAGGTTTTGCCAAGGTCCTCGATCAGGCAGTGGCTCTGGACCCGAGGATCAAAGGCGTTTTATCCACCAAGGGCCGGCTCGGGGAAAGCGGCTCGTGAACTCCATGGCCAACGGGCCATCCCTGGTTATCGTTGATTACGGGATGGGAAACCTGAGAAGCGCCCAGAAAGGCTTCGAAGCTGCCGGGATCGACGCTATTGTTTCCGGCGATCCCGCGGATGTGGAGAACGCGGACGGTGTGGTGCTCCCGGGCGTCGGGGCCTTCAGGGACTGCATGTCCAATCTGTCCCAGGCCCGCCTCATAGATCCCCTCCAGAGCGCTATCCGGGAGGGAAGGCCGTTTCTGGGGATCTGCCTGGGGATGCAGCTTCTCCTCTCCCTCAGCGAGGAATTCGGCCTCCACCAGGGCCTTGATGTCATCAGGGGCCGGGTTGTCCGGTTTCCATCCGCACGGAACCTCAAAGTCCCCCACATGGGTTGGAACCGCGTCCATCAGGCCTCCCCGACGCCCCTGCTGGAAGGCGTTCCCGACGGCGCCTATTTCTATTTCGTACACTCCTATTTCGCCGTTCCCGAGGACCCGGGGGTTGTTGCCGGGTGGACGGAGTACGGCACCCGTTTTGCGAGCGTGATCTCAACAGGGAATGTTTTTGCCACCCAGTTCCACCCGGAAAAAAGCGACAAATGGGGCATCAGGGTTCTGGGTAATTTCGGAAAAATCGTATCCGGTGCCAGGGAGGTTTAAATGCTGGTCCTGCCGGCCATTGATCTGAAAGACGGAAAGTGCGTGCGTTTATACCGGGGAGACATGGGGACAGCGAAGGTCTACTCCGATTCCCCGTCCGAGGTGGCTCTCCGGTGGCAGTCCCTCGGGGCCCGGATGATCCACGTTGTGGACCTTGACGGCGCCATGGCCGGGGAACCCCGGAACCTCGGGGCCATTTCACAGATCCTGCGGAACCTCGATGTCCCCATCGAACTCGGCGGCGGGATACGCAGGGAGGAGGTCGTCGAGGATTACCTCAAGCTCGGGGTCTTCAAAGTCATCCTCGGGACCGCGGCCCTCAGCGATCCGGAGATGCTGCGGCGGGTCTGCGAAAGATTTCCCAGGCGGATCGCGGTGGGGATCGACGCCGAAGAGGGGCAGGTGGCCATCGGTGGATGGCGGGAGGTGACTCAGGTCACGGCTGTGGATCTCGCCAGGGACCTGGAGGGGGCCGGTGTCAGCCACATCATCTATACCGATATCGCCAGGGACGGGGCCCTGTCCGGGCCTAACCTGGAGGCCACGGCGAGGCTGGCGGAATCCCT
>JAFGWO010000166.1 GCA_016937135.1 Pseudomonadota bacterium | reverse complement strand
GATGGACTCAGGCCCGGCAGCCTCATCGATGCCACGGATTCCGCCCAGATCCAGGAACTTATCACCCTGGGAGAATTGACCCAGAGGGCATGGGATGCGGGCGTCCAGGTCATGGTGGAAGGTCCCGGGCACGTTCCCCTCCATGAGATCCAGGCGAACGTCGTCCTGCAGAAGAGCCTATGCAAAGGGGCGCCCTTCTACGTCCTCGGTCCCCTGGTCACGGATATCGCGGCGGGTTACGACCACATCACCGGGGCTATCGGCGGGGCCATTGCCGGAATGGCCGGAGCGGATTTCCTGTGTTATGTCACCCCTGCCGAGCACCTCGGGCTGCCCACTATTCAGGATGTGCATGAAGGAGTGATCGCCAGCAAGATCGCCGCCCACGCTGTGGACATCGCCAAAGGCAAAAAGTCCGCCATCGAACGGGATGCCCGGATGTCGAAATATCGGGCGGATCTCGATTGGCCGGGCCAGATCGAAATGGGCCTCGATCCTGACAAAATGAAGGAAAGGCTGGCGGACAAGCTCGATCTGGAAAACGTCTGCACCATGTGCGACAAACTCTGCGCCATGAAGGTGTTCAGCTGATAAACGTCTGACGTCAAACGCCGAACCTTGGCAGGGCCGCAAAGAATCCGATGCGGGACTTTTCGCTCCACGGGAAGGGAAAAGCGTGGTTTTCCCTTCCCTCACGGATCCATGACTTACTGCGTGCGTCCTGGATCCGGGCGCCCCGCGCGGGGCGCGTTGATGGCTTCTTGCGAAGCCATCACGGTTTCACTTTTAACGTATTTCTTCAGGGACTTTTTGAAAGGGGCCGGTTATTCCCTGCCGGCCCTTTTTTATGCTATAGGTCAAAATCCAATTCTGTCTTGCAAGGAGGGAGATATGGCAAGCCCCAGGAAGAAGTACGTTTATTTTTTCGGAGACGGGAAGGCTGATGGAAACGGCAAAATGAAGGACCTTCTCGGAGGCAAGGGGGCCGGACTGGCCAACATGACCAACCTGAAAATCCCTGTGCCCCCTGGCTTCACCATCACCACCGAGGCCTGCAACACCTATTTCGAAAATGGCAAGAAGCACCCGGAGGGGATGTGGAAGGAAGTCGTCGAGAACATCGGCAAGGTGGAAAAATCCATGGGAGCCAGGCTGGGGGATTCCAGGAATCCTCTTCTCCTTTCCGTCCGTTCCGGATCCAAGTTCTCCATGCCCGGCATGATGGACACCGTCTTGAACCTCGGGCTCAATGACACCACTCTGAAAGCCCTTATAGCCAAAACGGGGAATGAACGGTTCGGTCTGGACACCTACAGAAGGCTCATCTCCATGTTCGGAAGCACCGTGATGGGGATCGAAAGGCATGAGTTCGACAAGGCCCTTGAGAAGATGAAGAAGAGCAAGGGGGTTGAACTGGACACCGATCTGACGGCCAAAGATCTTCGCACCCTGGTGGATAAATTCAAGGCAATCTACAAAAAAGGGACGGGAAAGAATTTCCCCTCCGATCCCCTTGCCCAGATCCGGCTGGCCATCAACGCCGTCTTCGATTCCTGGTTCGGGGACAGGGCTGTCCGCTACCGGAAGATAAATCGCATCCCTCACGATCTTGGAACCGCCTGCAACGTCCAGGCCATGGTGTTCGGGAATATGGGCGAGAATTCGGGCACGGGGGTTGGTTTCACCCGGGACCCCTCCACGGGCAAAAAGCAGTTTTTCGCGGAGTACCTTCCCGATGCCCAGGGTGAGGACGTCGTGGCGGGCATCCGGACCCCCCTGCACATCGACGAACTGAAGAAAAAACAGCCGAAGACCTACGAGGAATTAAACAGGATCTACCTCAAGCTGGAAAAGCACTACAAGGACATGCTGGATCTGGAATTCACCGTGCAGGACGGGAAACTCTACATGCTCCAGACCCGAATCGGGAAAAGGACCGCCGCCGCTTCCCTGCAGATCGCCATCGACATGGTGAAGGAGGGCCTCATCGACAAAAAAGAGGCTGTCATGAGGATCGACCCAGAGCAGATCGACACCCTTCTCCACCCCATGATCGATCCCAAAGCGGACGTGAAGATCCTCGCGAAAGGCCTCCCGGCCTCCCCGGGAGCCGCGGTGGGGAAGGTAGTCTTTTTTGCCGAAGACGCCGAGGAATGGGCCTCCAGGGGAGAGAAGGTGATCCTTGTCCGCCACGAGACCTCGCCGGAGGACATCGGGGGGATGGACGCTGCCCAGGGGATCCTCACCGCAAGGGGAGGGATGACCTCCCATGCGGCGGTTGTGGCGCGGGGCATGGGGAAATGCTGCGTTGCAGGCTGCACAGCCGTCAATATCGATCTGAAGAGGAAGGTCTTTAACGTGGATCGTCAGACGGTCCGGGAAGGGGATTTTATTACCCTGAACGGTTCCACCGGGGAGGTTATCCTCGGTCAGGCCAAGCTGGTCCAGCCCGACATGAGCGGGAATTTCAACACCATCATGAAATGGGCCGACGATATCCGGGAGCTCGGTGTGAGGGCAAACGCGGACACCGTTGCGGACGCGAAGATGGCCCTGAAGTTCGGCGCCGAGGGTATCGGCCTTGTGCGCACGGAGCACATGTTCTTCGAGGCCGAGAGGATCAAGGCCGTTCGGGAGATGATCCTGGCCGACGATGAGAAGGGCAGAAAAGCCGCCCTGGCCAAGATCCTCCCCATGCAGAGGAAGGATTTTACCGGGATCTTCAAGGTCATGAACGGTCTGCCCGTTACCATCCGGCTCCTTGACCCCCCCCTGCACGAATTTCTTCCGAAGACCGACGAGGAGCTGAGGGAGATCGCCAAGGATCTCGGTGTGCCCTTTAAAACACTCAAGGCGAGAAACAATGCTCTCCATGAGTTCAACCCCATGCTCGGGCACCGGGGGTGCCGCCTGGCCATTACCTATCCCGAGATCTACGAGATGCAGGTCCGGGCCATCATCGAGGCGGCCTGCCAGGTGATGAAGAAGGGGATCAAGGCCAGACCGGAGATCATGATCCCCCTGATCGCCGATGTCAGGGAGCTGACGGTCATGCGCGAACTGACCGTCCGGGTGGCTACAGAGGTCGAGAAACGCTACAAGATCAAGGTCCCTTACGACGTGGGAACGATGATCGAGATTGCCCGGGCCGCCTTGCTGGCCCACGAGATCGCCCCGGAGGCCGATTTCTATTCCTTCGGGACCAACGACCTGACCCAGACCACCTTCGGCCTTTCCCGTGACGATGCGGGAAGGTTTCTCCACTACTATGTGGAGAAGGGCATCTTCGAGCACGACCCCTTCATGACCATCGACAGGAAAGGTGTGGGCCTTCTCATGCGGATGGCTATCGACAGCAGCCGCAAGATCAAGAAGAACATGAAGATGGGAATCTGTGGGGAGCAGGTGGACCCCAATTCCGTCGAGTTCTGCGATGAAATCGGACTCACCTATGTCAGCGGCTCCCCCTTCCGTCTCCCGGCCGCCCGTCTGGCCGCCGCCCACGCCACCCTCAAGAGGCGGTCGAAAAAGAAGGACCTGGGGAGGGCAAGCGTCTGAG
>JAFGWO010000165.1 GCA_016937135.1 Pseudomonadota bacterium | reverse complement strand
GCAGAGGAAACCAGGAAGGCCTGCCGGGCATTCTGGGGAAGTGGGCGTTTCCCGGCGTCCAATGCGAGGAATGCCACGGGACAGGGACCCGGCACGCCGGCTCGGGAGGGGAGACGCCTTTTTCCGGGACAGGCAACGCCTGCAGGAAGTGCCACAGCCTTGAGCCCGAGAGCAGGATTCCCATGACCGGTGTGTTCCTTGCTCCCTACACGGAGTACAACCAGCTGACCGCGAGCCCTCACCAGGGAATGGAATGCGTGGAATGCCATGATCCCCACGCCCTGAAATCTAACGATCCGGAAAACGTTTGCAGGAGATGCCACGCCGACGTCGCCGAATTATTTGAAGGCAGCTTCAAGGACAGGATCGGCCTCACCTGCCTCGATTGCCACATGCCTCCTGCAGGCATCGTGGCAAAGGGAGAACCGGAAAGGTTTTTGGGCGATCTGAGGAGCCACCTCTTTCGGATCGATCACCATGCCCCCTTTCCTGCGCCAGTCGGGAACACAGGGGAGACCCGATTCAATCCGGGGCATCTGCCAGTGGAATATTCATGCATCCCTTGTCATCACGTGTTTGAGTCCAGACAATGGGCGACTGGTTTTGGAGCCAACATACACAACCTCAGGATAACCGTGAATACCAAGATCATGAGACTGCAGAGAGGTCTCACCCTTGCCGGCATACTGGCTGCGCTGGCCGCTTTTTTGACGGGATTGATGCTCAGGGGTTTCATCCGGGGGGGAACCGACAGAAAAAGGACCATCGGGTTCCACAGGGTGTCCGCCTGGATCACCTTCTCTCTCGGAATCTTTCTCGCCCTTTTGTGCCTTTACTTCCATTTCCCGTGGATGGACCCCGCAAGACTGCTCCACGAGGGTATTTTTATCATCCACCCCTTTGCCGGTCTCGGCCTGCTTCTGGCCTACTTTGGTAAAATCTGGGTGGTCCGACGGCTGAAAAAGGGATGGAAGGTTCAGGGACTCGTGATGGGATCCGTGCTTTTCCTTCTCTGGGTGATTCAGTCTCTCACGATCGCATTTTAAAATCCCCGACTCTGGACCCGGACGGTCCCCTGGCAGGATCAGACAATGGCCGGTTCCGAATAGATCTCCCGGGGGAGGCCCCTCTCAGCAAGCCCCTCCTTTACCCTCTCCGTTATGTCGCTGGCCATCATCTGCTCGAAACGGACGTCCATTACGTAGGCTTTGACCGTAAAAACGGTGAGGAATCCGCGGTCATATTCATCCTCCACCAGCACCTGCAGGGGGTTTTTCCGGTAGACGTAAGGGGAACAGGCCGCCGCTTCAAGCATGAGATCCTTCACTTTCCGGACGGCAACGCCCGCGGGCAGAAAGAACTTTACCGCCACAAGCTCCACGATGGACCCGCTGTTGGAATTGACCACGGCCCGGTCAAAAAGGATGTTGTTCGGGACGGCGACGGTGCTGTCGTTGAAGGTGTGGATCCATGTCGTTCTAAGGCCTATCCGCGTCACCTCCCCGTAGTGGGCATCTATCCGGACCATGTCACCGACCCGGAAGGGCCGTTCGATGAGGATGAGGACCCCGGCCAGGGCACCCTTGACCGTTTCCTGCGCCCCCAACCCGAGGGCGACGCCCGCGGTGGCTGAGAGAGCGATAAGGGTGCTCATTTCAGGCTCTATCACACCCGAAATGATGAACACGATGACCGCGATCCAGACGGCCAGCCGCAGGACCGGGAACGCGCTGGAGATGGTGACGCGATGACGGGGGAACTTTTCGGCCAAAACCACAAAAAGACGGTTGACCCCTAAAAGGACCAGCCAGGTGGCGGCCATGATCGAAAGGGTGACAAGGAAGACCTCCAGGTTCAGCATCTCATGGATGGATCTGACCATTTCCTCCTTCACTTTTTCACTCCTTTTCGAGGCTGTTTCAGTAGATCATGTTGATCTTTTCCAGCGCTGTGGTGACCGCGTGGTGGACTATAGGGGAGATTTCAAAAGGCCTCTCGCTTTCCTCATGCTCACCTGGCACAGCGCCGACAAGCCCCGCCAGTTCGAGAAATCCAAAGATCATCCCTGTCCGGAGGCCGTCCGTCCGAAAGATCCGTTCGTGCTCGGTTCTGGTGAGGGAGCCATGGCCGGCGATCTCAGCGAGGGAAAGGAGGATGAACTTTTCCATTCCCTTGACAAAGGACAGATCAAGATGCTCGGGGGCCCAGAGGACCATCGAGGATGTTTGGGCATCATAACGCGAGCAGAGGAGAAGGAAGTAGAGGGCGGCGAAAAGGTTCCTGCCGGTATTGGCCAACACCCCCTTGAAGAAAGCCTGTTCTCCTTCCCGGTTATCCTCCTCCGGGCCCTTCCGGGCCTGGATGGATTTTTCCTGCGACGTGTAGAAAAAAGGCTTCAGTCCGGAGCCTGCTATTCTCAGGTTGAGGGCATCCTGCAGGGTGTCTTCGGAAAGGGGTTCCACACGCACCACCTGGGAAAAACATCGCGCTATCCCGAGTTGCCGATCCATATTGCCCCAGGCCAGGTCGCGGAAAGTCAGGAGCCAGAAATGCCGTCCGCGGGTACCCAAAAGAATGTAAAAGAAGAGCTCCGCGGCCTTCTGGCTTCCCAGAACCCGGAGCAGCGCATTATGTCCGCTCTCAACCAGGACAATGCGGGGCTCTGCCTTGACCAGTCTTTCCATAAGGGTCCCGGCATCAGCCGCGGGCGGATCGAGATCGAAAAGACCGTTGAAAAACCCCAGCACCGACTCCTCGGTAGACAACCGTTTCCGGATAACCGAGCGGAGAATCCGCCAGTCACCGGGATAATGCCCCAGGAGGCAGTTGGCCAGGCTGGTTTTACCCGCTCCCTGGGGACCGACGAGGGCGACGGCTTCAGGGCGCCCCCCCTCCCACGCCTTCAAAGCCGCCTTCAGGCGCTCCATCTCACTTTCCCTCCCGAGGAGGAGCCCTTCATCCTCGAGGGGGGCCGGGAGAAAAAATCTGAGGCAGTCCGGAG
Source organism: Pseudomonadota bacterium (assembly GCA_016937135.1). Lineage (GTDB taxonomy): Bacteria > BMS3Abin14 > BMS3Abin14 > BMS3Abin14 > BMS3Abin14 > JAFGWO01. The sequence continues at coordinate 8,360 of JAFGWO010000165.1, read as the reverse complement.
GAAGGGCGTCCGGGCCTTTTAAAATTTCCTCGAGGGAAGGCAGGGTATCCAGGCTCAGCGTGCCTTCCTGAGGACTTTCGGACTCAGGCCCGCGTTTGAGGAAAATTTTTATCCAGGTCTGAAGAAGATCCTGAAGTCTGGGCATCGGCTTTTTTCCCATTCCTTCCTGCCGGAAAGAGGGTTAGATCAGTTTCGTCGATTCCACCGGACGGGGAACCTTGGCAACCAGGAACCTCAAAACCGAATCCCCTTCATTGTACCAGCAGTGCGGGATCTTCGCCGGGCTGTCGATGAGGGTGTCGGGCCCCACCTCTTTTTTCTCATCCCCGATCTCGACCACGCCGGTACCTTCCACAACGTAAAAAAACACGTCCACAGGGGTGACATGCCTCTTGAGGGACTGGCCGGGCTCCAGGGTTATGTGGACGACCTGGGCATGGGGCGTGTCATAGATCCGGCTCGCCTTGACCCCGTGGGGATTCTCCATGGGCGGTACTGTTCTGGCATCAACGGTTTTCATGCTTTCTCTCCTTTGAAACGTTTTTTCCTTAAAGATTGATGACCTCGCAAAAAATCATCAACGCGCCCCGCGCGGGGCGCCCGGATCAAGGACTTAGGTTGTGAGTCCTTGATCCGTGAGTAAAGGGAAAACCCCGTTTTTACCTTTCCGTGGAGCCGAAAGTCCCGCATGGACTTTTGGCGACCCCCGCAAAGCGGATGGCTTTTCCAAAAGCCGTCAACGCGGCCCGGGTAAGGGCCGCCCGGATCCATGATTGGCCCTCACGTCATGGATCCGTGAGGAAAGGGAAAACCCCGTTTTTACCTTTCCGTGGAGCCGAAAGTCCCGCATGGACTTTTGGCGACCCTCTCAATGTCTGCAACCAAACCACTTTCGCAGGGCCGTTCCGGGAGCCGCATCCTTCAGCCAGAAATCTGCATGCGCCTTTTCCCTGGTCATTCCCCGGGGCCAGATCCGGTCCACAAGGATCCGGGTCCCACCGCTGTCTTCCGGCGGGTCATAGACCCTCTTGATCCGGATTTCCATGTTTTTTAAGCGAACCCGTTCTCCCGGTGCTTCCCGGCCACCGTTTCAGCAAGCCTGTCTAACCCTTCGAACGTTTCTTTCACGGGGGCCCCTTTGCACAGGACGGGCTCTAGTACCTCCACCTTGAGGTTGGGGATCATCCCGGCGAGGGATTCCACCGTCTTGCCCCCCCACTCATAGGACCCGACAATCGAAAGGAACCGGGCTTTTGGCCTCAACGCGTTGGCCAGGAAAGTCGCATAGGCCGCAAGGGGATGGGGACCGGCGAGGACGGTGGGCGTCCCAACGATGACGGTGCCGGCGTCAACCAGGGCCATTGCCAGCTTCCCGATATCGGTCACGGGCAGGTTGAACAGCTCGACGCGCACCCCGTGCCCCACCAGGGAGGAAGTCAGGTAATCAACCATCTCCCTCGTACTGCCGTGCATGGACACGAAAGGGATCACTGCCAGGTTCCGGGGATCCCCGTTCACCCAGTCCCCGTAAGCGTTCATGATCCATTCCGGCTTTTCGTGGATCTGTCCGTGGCTGGGGGCGATCATCCCGATGTCATACCCTTTCAGTTTTTCCAGGTTTTTCGAGATCACATTTCGAAAGGGCATCATGATCTCGGCGAAATAACGCTTTGCCGCCTCGTAGACCCGTCCTTCGTCCCTCATAAACAGCTCACTGGCCGCGATGTGGGAGCCGAAAAAATCACAGCTAAAGAGGATGCCGTCCTCTTCCAGCAAGGTCACCATCGTTTCGGGCCAGTGGACCCACGGGGTGTAAAGGAATCTGAGGGTTTTGTCGCCGAGGGACAGGGTCTCGCCGTCCTGCACCGTGAGGAAAGCGTCCTCGTGGATCTTCAGAAGGTCGATGAGGATGTCCTTGCCCTTCGGGGTAGCGACCACCTTTGCATCCGGGAAGAACTCGAGCACCATGGGAATTGTCCCGGAGTGGTCCTGTTCCGAATGGTGGGAGATGATGAAATCAATTTCTGACACATCCTCTAATTGTGTCATCAGGGTCTCCGCCATGGATGGATCCACCGTATCTAGCAAGGCAGTCTTTTCGCTTCCCTTTACCAGGTAAGCGTTATAAGACGTCCCGTCCGGAAGGGGGATAAGGGAATCGAAAAGGCGCCTGTCCCAATCAACGGCGCCCAGCCAGTAAACCCTGTCCTTTATCTTTCGCGGCAGCATCATTCACTCCTTTCACAGCAGGCAAAACCGGCGCGGCTTCACCATCCCCAACCGGGATACAAATTCAGTATAACATGGGACACCGCTTGGCCGGTAAACCGGTCAGATATCCCCGGGATCATTTTTTTCCGGAAAACCAGTTTTGTCCTCAACAAGCACCTTGTCGATCCGGTTTTCGTCCATATCGACTACCTCGAAGCGGGCGTTCGCGAATTCGAAACTCGCGCCGGCCTCGGGGATGTGCCCCAGCTGTTCCAGAACAAAGCCTGCAAGCATTTTCACATCCCCTCCCAGGTCGATTCCCGTTTCGGCCTTGATCGCATCGGTCAGCGACGTTCCATCGATCAGCCAGGACCTCTCACCCCTTTTTATGATCCTGCGCTCAACCTCTTCCCCTTTTTCCGGAAGCTCCCCGGCAACCGCTTCGATCACATCGGTGAGGGTAACGATACCTTCCGTCGCGCCGTATTCGTCAACGACAAGGCCAATGTGGACCTTTTCCTTCCTGAACCGTGAAAGGAGCCGGAGGATATTGGTGCCGTCCGGGATGCAAAGGAGAGGGATCATCAGGCCGGCGGGTGTCATTTCCCCGCACTGCAGGGCCTCGAAAAGGAGATCCCTGGTGTTTACAAAACCGACCGGATTATCCACTGTCTGGTCGCAGACGAGAAAACGGGTAAAACGGTTGGATTCGATGGTTTCGAGAATCTCCCCACGGCTGGATTTCCTGTCAATCCAGACGATCCTGGAACGGGGCGTCATGATGAGCCTGACGGGGCGGTCGGCTAAACGCAGAACACCCTCGATCATTTCCTTTTCCTGGGGGACAAAACCCCCCGCCGCCGTCCCTTCCGCGATCAGGGACTTGACCTCATCCTCGGTAACGGTGGCCTCCCCGACCCCGGAAACGCCAAACAGACGCAGGACCACCCCGCTTGAGACGTTGAGCACCCAAACCAGGGGAGCGGCGGCCCGGGACATAACCCACATAAACCTGGCTGCGAAGGATGCCACACTCTCCGGATGGGCGAGGGCAATGCGTTTCGGGGCGATTTCCCCCAGAACCAGAGAAAAATAGGTGATGGCAATGACGGTGGCGCCGATGCCGGCGGGGATTCCATAGGGCGAGAAAAGGGAAAAGGAATTCAGCCAGGACCCGAGCCTCTGGCCCAGGGTGGCTCCGCTGAAAGCCCCGGCGATCACCCCGACGAAAGTGATGCCGATCTGGACCGTGGAAAGGAACCGGCCTGGGTCGCTCTTCAGACGGAGGGCGTACCGGGCCCCCGTATTACCTTGCCCCTCAAGGTATTCAAGGCGGCTTTTCCTCGAGGACACAATGGCGAACTCGGACATGGCCAGAAGGCCGTTTAGAAGGATCAGAAGGAAAAGGGCAAAAATCTCCAGATAGATCATTCGTGCCTCTTGAAAAGGGACGCCTGGTCAGCGTGATACGGCCCCCTGATCGGGTGTCGGTTCCATACCGCCGGAAGAAAAAAGACGGCATCCTCAGCCGTCTTTAACGATAACCATCCTGCGTCCCCAGGTCAGGGGGAAACTGACGACATGGCCCCCACCCCCCGGCGAAGGATTCCTCCTGAAATGGATTCAGGGAAAAGGCGATCCTGCGCACCGGTAGACTGATCTTCCCTATACCCGGGCTTTCCCTCAGGCCGTGTAAATGCAGCTGTTCCCCGTCCCGTGCTCGTTGTCCACCGTTTCCCCGCACTGGGGATCCAGGATCCACATGCCGTCGACGATGAATTTGTATTCATATCGGCCAGGAGTTAGCATCTTGATCTTCTTCCACATCCCCTTCTCGTCTGGCTTCATGGGGTCGAGGGTCTCGGACCATCCATTGAAAGTTCCGGACAGAAAAACTTCCCGCGCTTCCGGCGCCATAATCCTGAATTCGCAGCGCTTCTTATTTGCGGCCATTTTAACCTCCCTGCCGACCAATCCGCATTACATATAACTTGTATTTAAATTATAACCGCTTTTACTGCTAAAATGATAACAGTTAATGTCCGTCATGGGAAATCAGGATCTCAAGCCGAACGGTGCGGGGGGAAGATGATGGAAACTTCGGTCCTTTCTGTCCTGCAGATTTACGGCCTCGCCATCCTCCTCGGCGCGCTCCTGGGTCTGGAGAGGGAGCGCGGACAGGAACACATGGCGGGCCTGCGCACCTTCATCCTGGTGACCCTTTTAGGCTGCATCTGCGCCCGGATCTCCCAGGTTGCGTCCGATCCCTGGATCATCTCTTCCGGGATGGCCGCGATCATCGTTCTGGCGGCCGCCGGCCATTTCACCATGGCAAGGGAAAACGCCACCCCGGGCCTGACGACGTGGGTGGCGCTGCTGGTGGCTTTCGGCATAGGCGCCCTCGTGGGGTTTGAGCAGACTGTGGCCGCTGTGGCCGTGAGCCTTGCCACGACGGTCATTCTCTATTTCAAATCGATCCTGCATAATTTTACCCACAGCCTTTCGGAACGCGATATCTACGCCATATTCCAGTTCGGCCTCATCGCCTTCATCATCCTTCCGATACTGCCGGACCGCGGGTTCGGGCCATACAAGGTCCTGAACCCCCACAACATCTGGCTGATGGTTGTCCTGGTCAGCGCCATCAATCTGTCAGGCTACCTCATTCTGAAATTCGGCAAAAAGCACTGGGGCGGCCCGATGGTCGGCATCCTCGGGGGCACCATTTCGAGTACAGCCACGACCCTCTGTTTTTCCCGCCGGGCCCACGAAAATCATGATTTCTCAATGATGGGGGCCATGATCGTCGCCCTGGCCTCGACGACGGTCCTCGTCCGGATGACCCTCCTCATAGGGATCATCCATCCCGGGCTTCTGCGGAACATGGCCCTTCCCATGACGGCCATGTTTCTTTCCGGCCTGATCCCGGTATTCTACCTCTGGCGAAGGACGAGGTCTCAGGAAACCCCGGAGCCCGAAACAAAAAACCCGGCGGAGATCAAACAGGCCCTGTTCTTCGGGGTAGTGTACGGTGTGATCCTTCTTGCGGTGGCCGCCGCCAGGGATTACCTGGGGAGCAAGGGCGTTTATATGGTTTCTCTGGTATCCGGCCTGACGGACGTGGACGCCATCACCCTTTCGAACGCGCGCATGGCCGCGGGAGGGAGGCTCCTGGAAAGTCTGGCCGCCGGAAGCATCCTCATCGCCTTTATTTCCAATCTGGGATTCAAACTGGCGATGGTGGGGACCATCGGCACCCGGCGGATGTTCAACTGGACCGTTCTTTGCTTTGCCTTCCTCGCGCTGCCGGCCCTGCTTTTATTGATCTGAAAATCGACCAGATCGGTCCCCGGGCAGGACTCCCTGTCATGTCATTGCAGGGACTTGATGTAGGCGACCATATCTTTCATCCCGGAGGAATCCACCGGGATTTCCTTGCCTCCATTGGCCGCCACGATGCAGTAATTGACCGCTTCCTCGAGACTGTTTTGCGTTTTTCCCCCGATATTGAACTGATTTTTCTCCCCCGAATCTTCCAGACCTCTCCCGTCCGGATGGCAGGCGCTGCAGGGGGTCGTGCCTCCGGCAAAGCCCGGATCGTCGAAAAGGACCTTGCCTCTCTCTGCGGGAGTCTGTCCGGCCGCCAACGCGACGGCCATGCTCAACCCGACAACCAAAATCACCGGCAGGAACAGTTTTCCAGCAACCATCTGCTTGCCTCCTTTCTTCAGATGCTTAAGTATACCCCCGGAATCCGGCCTCCGCATTTTCCGGGAATTATCCCGAACCATTTTCAAGGGCCCCGGAATAGTGCCTGAAAATGTGCCCTCCCCGCCCTTTGCGCTTGTTTACAACCAAATTAGAGGTACACTTTTCCAAGGAGGCCAACAGGAGGGGGTTTTCCATTTTCTTTAAATGCTTCGAACCCTCGTGATGGCCTGCCCGGGATGCCCGGCCGGATCAGGATCCGCCGGTTAACCTTTGATTGTGTTGATGGCTTCGCAAAAAGTCATCAACCCGCCCCGGGTGGGGCGCCTGAATCAAGGACCGGCATCGTAAGTCCTTGATTCGTGAGGAAAGCGAAAATGACACTTTTCGCTAACCGTTGCGCAAAAAGTCCCGCATCGGACTTTTTGCGGCCCTGTCAATTATTTTGAGGTTTCACGTGATCGCTTCGAAGCATCCCATCGTCGATTCGAAAAAATGCGAGGCCCTTTGCACCTGCGGGCACGAGCACCAGACCCCTGCCATGGAGATCCTCTCTTCGGAGGAGGCCTACGCGGTCCTCGCGCAGGACTGCGCCCTGGCATGCACGGAAAAACCCGCCCTGCTGATCGATGATGAAAACACCCACACGGCGGCGGGGGCCCGGATTGCGGAATTGCTGGAAGATAATTCCGTGCCCTTCAGGCTCGTAAAACTCCCCGGGGACTCGGTCTCAACCGACGAACTCGCCGACCGGATCTTCAACTACAGTAGCGGAAGCGGCCTGATCATCGCCGTGGGCGGCGGGACCATGACCGACCTGGGGAAGTTCGTGGCCGAAAAAAGAGAGGTCCCCTTCTGGTCGGTGCCGACGGCGCCGTCCATGAACGGCTACACGTCCTCCATCGTGGCCATTAAAATCAATGGCGTTAAAAAAACCCTTCCTTCCCTGCCCCCCCGCTATATCTATGTGGATCCGAAGGTCATCCGGAACAGCCCTTTGCGGCTCCGCCAGGCGGGATTCTGCGATGTCCTGGCAAAGAGTGTTTCGGACCGCGACTGGCAGGCCGAGTCCCTTCTCTTTAGCGGGACCTATTGCGCTTTGCCTTCCGCCATCGCAAGCGAGGCGGAATCGGGATACATCAACGATCCCGAAAAAATCCTTCAGGGCGATCGTCAGGCTGTCATGGGACTGTTCGAAGGCCTGCTGTTTTCCGGGGTCGCCATGAGCCTGGCCGGTTCCAGCGCCCCGGCATCCGGGGGAGAGCACCTGATTTCCCACTTTCTGGACATGCGCGAGGCCATAACGGGAATAAAACCGAATCTCCACGGCCTCCAGGTAGGCACCGGTATCGTGCTGTCGGCGGCCTGCTACCGAAGGCTCGCCGATCTCGAAGCCAAAGACCTGAAACCTGCCGCCGCGGAGGCATTCGAGGCGGATGCCGCCCGCATTCCTTACATCTGGGAAGATCTCGCCCCCGAAGTGGAAAAACAGTTCCTCAACAAACGGGACCGCCTCCTCAAATTCGACACCAGGCTCCCTGAAAACTGGGATGAGCTGAAAAACATTTTTGCCAAAGTCAGGACGCCGGACTTTTTCCTCGATCTTTTTCACCGCGTTGGCCTCGACATGAAGCTGTCCTCTCTGGATATTCCGGAAGAGGAATTCCTTCTCGGCGCGATGTCGGCCCGGATGATCAGGGACCGGATAACCGTTCTCGACTTATCCGCCCACACGGGCATCCTCGAAGAGGCTGCCCGGGAAACGTTGGAAATGCTTTCCTGAAAGGAGGCCCAAAAATGAGTAGGAAGATCTTCACGGGAACCGTTGCAGCGGCTCTCACGGTGCTGCTGCTCTTACCCGCCTTCGCCGTGCCGGCCCAGGCCGCCGACAAGCTCGGGTGGGTCGGTCCCATTTACAAGGAGCTGTCCGGAAGCCTGAACGAAGGTTTCAAAGCCTACTACAAGAAAACCTATGGAAAGGACGTAGAGATCACTTTCGTCATGCCGGGCGGGTGGCCCGTCTGTGTGGACAAGGTCAGGGCCTGGGGCGGCAAGCCTGATGCCGACATCTTCCTTGGCGCCGGGGCACCGGCCCATGAGGTGTTAAAGGCCGAAGGCCTGATCGTGCCCTACAAGCCGAAGGGATGGGATGAGATCCCCCTCGAATGGCATGGCATGAAGACGAAGGACAAGGATGGCCTTTGGACAGTCTTCGCCCCCTGGATCGTCACCAACCTTTATAACGAAAAGGTGCTTAAAACCCTGAAGCTGCCTCCCCCCAAAACCTGGGGAGATCTTCTCAACCCCATCTACAGAGGCAACATCGTGACAACGCTGCCCTACGCCTCCGGCACAATGCATGAGGCGGTCGAGATCATCCTGCAGAGCTGGGGCGAAGAGGAAGGGTGGAAATACCTCAGGCTGCTGGCGGCGCAGCTTGC
>JAFGWO010000164.1 GCA_016937135.1 Pseudomonadota bacterium | reverse complement strand
CGTCCTCGTGAAGCTCTCCGACGGGTCCCTGGGTTGGGAAGAATACGCCCCCTACGACCGGATCCTCGTGACCGCCGGCTCACCCTCCATCCCTGATCCCCTTCTGGACCAGCTGGTCCCCGGGGGGATCCTCGTCATCCCGGTAGGGGTGAACTCTGTCCAGGAACTGGTCAGGGTCCGGAAACAGATGGATGGGAGCACAAAGAAGGAGAGATTGGGGAATGTTGTGTTCGTCCCGCTCATCGGAAGGCATGGTTGGGAAAAGGGGCCTTGATGGGCGGACTTGTGGACTGGGTCGTGGGGTGGTCCCAAAGCCCTTCAGGGATGGTGGCCCTTTTTGCCATTGCATTTGCGGAGTCATCTTTTTTCCCCATCCCTCCGGACGTGCTCCTGATAACCATGGCCCTGATCGAACCCGAAACCGCCTTTATTCTGGCGCTCATCTGCTCGGCGGGTTCCCTCCTTGGGGGAATGTTCGGCTATATGATCGGATGGCTGGGGGGAAGGCCGCTGCTTCACAGGATCTTCGCGGAAAGAAAGATCGCCATGGTAAAACAGGCCTACGAAAAATACGAGACCTGGGCCATCGCTATCGCGGGTTTCACGCCTATCCCGTACAAGGTCTTTACCCTTTCGGCGGGGACTTTCGGAATCCCTTTCCGTCCTTTTGTTGTGGTTTCGGCGGCCAGCAGGAGCGCCAGGTTCTTTCTTGTGGCCGGCTTTATCTACCTGTGGGGGGAATCGGTACGGGATTTTCTGGTGAAATATTTCAACTGGTTTACCCTCCTTTTCATGGTGCTTCTCATTGGGGGGTTTGTCCTCCTCCGGCTCGCGGCCGGGAGGACGAAGCACGGGGCAGTCGACCCCGTGGAAGAATCGGTTGAAGATTGATGATTTCGCAAAAAATTATCAACGCGCTCCGCGCGGGGCGCCTGGATCAAGGTCTCGGGTTGTAAGTCCTTGATCCGTGAGGAAAGGGAAAAGGGCGATTTTCCCTTTCCGCCAAGCGAAAAGTCCCGGATCGGTCTTTTTGCGAACCGGTCAAAATTGAGGCCCACACCGGGAAAAGGCGTTTTCTTCGACCGGCGTGGAGCTGCGGGGGAGGTGTGAAGAAACTCTTTTCCGATATTTTAACGGTCTGTCTCCTGATCCTTGCAGGGGTGCTGGCGTCAGGCTGCGCGGGCGGGGAGGCGGTCAGGGTTGAACCGGTCACAAAAGCATGGACCTCCCCCGCAAAAACCCCTCCCGATCAGGCCGAGGAGGCGCGGGCAGAGGATTCAGAGCCGGCGCCCGCTCCCTCCCCGACAGTCGAGGTCCCGGTTCTGGCTATCCCGGCGCCGGAACAGGCGGTTAAAGGGGAATGCCGGGAAGGTTCAGATTGCGGGGTGGTGTCGGAGCCTGACGGTGAACCGGAAGAGACCTGCGATTTCATTGGCGTTTACCATGAAGTGGAAAAGGGGGAGACCCTGTGGAGGATCGCGAAAACCTACGGGGTCGAACTGGAGACCCTGCAGTGGGTCAATGATGTGGAGGATGTCACCGACCTTCGGGTCGGGAGGGTCCTTTTCATTCCGGGTGTAAGGGAGGTCCTGGTGGTGCCTCCCCCCCTTCCGGGGGAACTCGCCCCCCTTCCGGAGGAAAGGATCTATGTTGAATGGCCCCTTAAGGCGAGGCTCACGTCAAAGTTCGGCATGAGGGGTTCCCGGATGCATGAGGGGATCGATCTGGCGGCGCCCACCGGGACCCCGGTTCGGGCTGCCGCTCCGGGAAAGGTGGTCTATTGTGGATCGGGCATGAGGGGCTACGGAAAGGTGGTCGTCCTCAAACACGAGAGGGAATTTTCCACAGTTTACGCCCACAATTCAGCCCTCAATGTAAAAAGGGGGGATATGGTAGAAAAGGGGCAGATCATTGCACGGGTCGGGTCCACAGGAAGGTCCACGGGGCCGCATCTTCATTTCGAGGTAAGGAGGAGAGGGGTGGCGGAGGATCCGCTGACGCATTTGCCCCCTCTTTAAGGAAATGGATCGGGAATTCGAAGACGAAGAAAAAACAGGCGAGGATGTTCCTCCCGAGAATCACCGGGCCGCGGCGGGTGAGAGGGTTGCCGGTAGGGATCCCATCCGGATCTATCTCGATGAGATCCGGCGGACAAAACTGCTTACGGCCGAGGAGGAACTGGATCTGGCCAGAAAAGTGAGCGAAGGGGACGAGGACGCGCGCTGCCTCATGATCGAGTCCAACCTCCGCCTTGTGGTCAATATCGCCAAAAGGTATATGAACCGCGGTCTTCCCCTCCTGGATCTTATCGAGGAAGGCAACCTGGGACTCATCCGGGCCGTTGAGAAGTTCGACTACACCCGGGGATTCCGGTTTTCCACCTATGCGACCTGGTGGATACGGCAGGCCATCGAGCGGGCTATCGTCAACCAGGCGCGCATCATCCGGCTTCCGGTCCACGTTTCGGAGGACATCACGCAGGTTTTGAAAGCGGAAAGGCGTCTTCTCCAGGAACTCGGCCGCGAGCCGAGTATGCAGGATGTCGCCGATCGCCTCCAGTTACCCCTGACCAAGATCCAGAACATTTACCAGCTGGTTAAGAGGACCTCTTCCATTGAGGCGCCTATAGGGGATGATGAGGATCAGGAACTCCTGGATCTTATCGAGGATGAGAAGGCGATTCAGCCCTCCCAGCAGGTTGAAGATGAAAAGAGGCTGCAGCTCATCTCCAACTGGCTTGATGATCTCCTGAAAAACGAGCGGGAAATTATTGTTCTTCGCTTCGGACTGGACGACGGGGAGCCGAAAACCCTCGAGTCCATCGGTCAGCGGTACGGCGTCACCAGGGAACGGATCAGACAGATCGAGGCCTCGGCCCTGAGAAAGCTGAAAAAGATCGCCCTGAAGTGCAAGATCGGATTAGAAGAGATCCTCTAACGGAGGGGCTGCGGGCATCTGTCCTTCTGATCCCCCGTTTGTCACCGGCAGAAGGACCCACATTTTAAGGTCCTGTTTCATGCGGCCCGCCTCCATCCCTGCCGTCTCCCCGAACCCCCAGAAGAAATCGGCGCGGACCGGTCCCTTGATCGCGCCTCCGGTGTCCTGAGCCGCCATGAGGCGGTAAAGGGGGCGATCGCTGTTGGGCCAGGTCGTGGCCAGGAAGACCGGGGCGCCCAGGGGGATATAGCGGGGATCAACCGCCACGCTTCGGCCCGGGGTCAGGGGCACCCCCATGGCTCCTGGGACCCCGTCGGCGTCCTGCGGAAGCTCCCGGAAGAAAACAAAGCTCGGGTTGGTGTTGAGCAGTTCGTCCACCTGGGCTGGATTCGCGCGTGCCCACGCTTTTATGTTCTGCATGGACATCTTCTCAAGGGGCATGATGCCTTGTTTGAGCAACCACTGGCTGATGGAACGATAGGGGTGCCCGTTCTGCTCGGCGTAATTGACCATCGCCCAGGACCCGTCCTCGAAGAGGATTCGCCCCGATCCCTGGATGTGGAGGAAAAAAAGCTCCACGGGATCATTCACCCATAAGAGTTCCTCTCCCGCCAGGGGGTTCTGGTTCCCCTCGATCTGGGCCCTGTCCCAGTAGGGGAGGATGCGGTTGCTTTCCAGGCGGCCCCGGAGCCGGTAGCGGCCGAGTTCCGGGTATACGTCCCCGAGATCAATGACCAGGAGGTCCAATGGGCGCCGGTACAAGGGGTAGGGATAGGCCGGGGACGGTTCCCTGCTGCCGCGAAGGTCGGGCACATAGTACCCGGTGACGAGGCCGACGGGGTCGTTCCCGGGTTTAAGCATCCGATAGGGTACGAAGCGTTTCTCGAAAAAGTCCCGGACCGCCTCATCGGAATCGTCCATCAGGGCTTCGGCGGCCTCGCATACCCCCCGCCATTCCTGGCGCCGGTGCAGGACAATGCAGCTTTTTCTGAAGGCTTCCAGGACCAGGGCGGGGTTGTCCTCCCCCCAGCCGTCTACCTGGCTCCAGGTCGTCGGAACAGGGGCCGGGATTTCAAGGGTCTCCGGGGGCGCCTCCGGGGGAGCGGGTTCTTCCGTCTTTTCCGATGTGTCCGCCTGCGCGGCCTGCGGCGGGCACGGGGGGCATGGAGGACAGGTCGGGCAGGGAGGGCACTCCCGGATCACTTTCTGGGAGCAGGACGCAAGAAAAAGGGCAAAAAGGGCGCAGGTCAGAATTTTCGGAAT
>JAFGWO010000163.1 GCA_016937135.1 Pseudomonadota bacterium | reverse complement strand
GTCGATCTCCTTCGGGGTGACCCTGGAGCAGACCGGCATCGCTTCAGAGCACCTGGGGTGGAAGGGGCAGCCGGGAGGGGGCGAGGATGGGTCGGGAACATCTCCCTGAAGGATGATCCGCCCCGGACGCTCCCCGACCCTGGGCTGGGGGATCGCTGAGATCAGGGAAACGGTATAGGGATGGAGGGGTTTTCCAAAAAGATCGTCCACGTTGGCCACCTCGACGAAGCGGCCCAGGTACATGACGGCCACCCGATCGCTGATATGCTTGACCACGGCCAGATCGTGGGAAATGAAGACATAGGACAACCGGAATTCTCTTCGGAGCCGGACCAGCAGGTTCAGGGTCTGGGACTGGATGGACACATCCAGGGCGGAAACGGGTTCATCGGCAATAATGAGCTTCGGCCCCAGGGACAGGGCGCGGGCAATCCCGATTCTCTGTCTCTGTCCGCCTGAAAACTCATGCGGATAGCGGTCCGCGGCCTCGGCGTCCAGTCCGACGGTCTCCAGCAAATGGTACATCCTTTTGATTCTCGTCGGCTTATCCCCGATCCCGTGGATGATCAGGGGCTCTCTGATGGCATAGCCCACGGTCCTCCGGGTATCGAGGGAAGCGTAGGGATCCTGGAAAATTAGCTGCATTTCCCTGCGCATCGCCCTCATCCTGGAATGCCCCAGGGTGAGGAGGTCAACTCCGTCGAAAATGACGGACCCGGAGGTGGGTTCATGGAGCCTTGTGACCAACCTGGCGATGGTGGATTTCCCGCACCCCGATTCGCCGACAATGGAAAGGGTCTCACTGTTTCCAAGGTCGAAGGAAACCCCGTCCACAGCGTGGACCTTGCCCCCTCCCTTGAGGTGGAAATGTTTGGTGAGATCCCTGACCTTCAGGAGGGGCTCGGCGGAAAATGTCATGGCTCGCGGTTCCAGCAGGCGACCCGATGGTCTCCCGACAGGTTTTCCAGGACAGGTGCTTCGATCAAGCAGCGATCGATAGCCCTTTCACAGCGATCCGAAAAACTGCACCCCTTGCTCCTCTGCCCGGGAGGGGGGACCATTCCTGGAATCGTGGGAAGCCACTCTTTTCTGAGATCAAGCCTGGGTATGGAGGATAAAAGCCCCCGGGTGTAGGGATGCCGCGGGTGCTGGAAGATCACTTCGACGGGAGCCTGCTCCACCACGCAGCCGGCGTACATGACATAAACGAAGCTGCAGAATTCGGCGATCACGCCAAGATCGTGGGTTATCATCAGAATCGACATCCCCAGTTCCCTCTGAAGATGCCTTAAAAGATCCAGGATCTGGGCCTGGATGGTCACATCAAGGGCCGTAGTGGGTTCATCGGCGATGAGAAGGTCGGGACGGCACGCCAGGGCCATGGCGATCATGATCCTTTGGCGGAGCCCCCCCGAAAGCTGATAGGGATACTGCTCCATCCTTTTTTTCGGAGCGCTTACCCCTATGGCCTTCAGGATTTCAACGCTCTTCTCAAAGGACTCCTTTCTCCCCATTTTAAGGTGGATGCGGAAAACCTCCATCAGCTGGAACCCGATGGTAAAGGTCGGGTTCAGGCTGGTCATGGGCTCCTGAAAGATCATCCCGATGCGGTCTCCACGGATGGCGCGGATCCGGCTTTGATTCATTTCCAGCAGATCCATTCCGTCGAAGATGATCCTGCCCCTTTCAACGTGGCTTGGCGGCGAGGGGAGGAGCCGCATGATGCTCATCGCGGAAACGCTTTTCCCGCACCCGGATTCGCCCACGAGACCCACAGAGCGGCCCCGCGGCACATTGAAGGAAACCCCCTCGAGGATCCTGATCCTTTCCGAATCCTCGTTGGTGAAGCTGACGACCAGGTCTTCCACCTGAAGGAGATTCTCTGAATCAGGTCCGGCCGGCCGGGTGGCCGGCCGGACCTTGGGGTGATTACTCAAAGATGATCCTCGGAAAATAGAAGGATACCAAGTAATTGGGCATATCAACGATCTCGCTGATCCTCAGGTCGCCGCAGACGCTGCAGAGCAGATACGCCTCGTGATCCTTCATCCCGAAGGTTGCGGCGATATGGTCGACCATGTCTCCCACCGCGCTGCGGGCGTTTTCCATAAGGTCCGGGCCGACACCCGTGGTGACGATGTAGCCTTTTTTGTCGAAATGGCGGCTCACGGGCCCAGCGGTCACGAAGCGGGGAAACCGGAGGTTGGCCCCCTTGACGAGATCCAGCTTGAGGGTGATTTTAAGCGGACATTCGAGGGCGGTCCCGCAAACCTCACCGTCCCCCTGGGCGGCATGGCCATCGCCGCAGGAGAAAAGGCCTCCCGGGACTTCCACCGGGAGGAGCAGTTCGGTTCCTTCCGAGAGGTCCCTAGTGTCCATGTTGCCCCCGACGCGCCTCGGGTTGACCACACTCAGGTTCCCCTCTTCCGAGGGAGCCAGTCCCAGAATGCCGGGAAAAGGCTTGAGGGGCACTTTCCCTCCTGGCCCATAAACAGCGGGCTCGGCGCATTGGGGGTCGAATTTCCAGATGTGGAGG
>JAFGWO010000162.1 GCA_016937135.1 Pseudomonadota bacterium | reverse complement strand
AGAACGGCGCCGCCACCATGAGCGGCCTGGTGGAGGCCTGGCACACCCTGATGAAAAGGGGGCGCCTGCCCAAAGGGGAGGACATCACCTTCGTCATGGTGACGGGCGACGGGGGGCTCGACATCGGCCAGGGTCCCGCAATCGGAGCAGCCGTTCGAAACCACAAAATGATCCTCATCGAGTATGACAACCAGGGGTACCAGAACACGGGATCCCAGCTCTCCTTCACAACTCCGATGGGGCACAGGACTTCCACGTCGGGGGTTGGACCAGGGGAGCAGGGGAAGGCCTTTCATCACAAGGACAACGCCCAGATCATGGCCGCCTGCCATGTCCCCTATGTCTTCACCGCCGCGGAATGCAACCCGAAAGACATGGTCATGAAGGGGGCCATCGCCCAGAAAATGGCCGGTGAAGAGGGTTTCGTCTTCGGGAAAATCCTGTCCATCTGCCCCCTTGGATGGAAAACCGACGAGAAGAATGCCGTTTCCATCATCCAGAAGGCTGTGGATTCCTGCTTTTTCCCTCTTTACGACGTGACCAGAGGGATAACAAGGATCACCTACAATCCGGAGGAGAAGGACCAGAAAGTGCCTGTCCTTGAATGGCTAAAGACCATGGGGAAAACCCGGCATCTGACCAAACCGGAGAACGCGGAACTGATGGGTAAGATCCAGGAGGAGGTAGACCGCCGCTGGGAGCGCCTCAAGGCCCTCGACGCGAATCCGGTCCTGTAAGGGGAAAAGGGGAGTCTGAGCTCCCCTTTTTCATGTTCGGCAGGGCACGGGTTTTGAAAACCCAACAATACAGCCATTTCTCATGGGGAAATGGAAAAAAATCCCTCCGGGATGAAGACTTCTCGAGGTAATCCCTTGACACCCCAGGGGTCATCTATTATCGTTTCCACAAACGCCAAATGCGAGGAAGTTTCCTTTTATGGACTTTTTTTTAAGGAGGGAGAGATGAATAAAGCGGAACTCATCGCCAAGATCGCCGATGACGCAGGAATCACCAAGGCTGCTGCCGAAAGGGCCCTCGCGAGTTTTATCGAGGGTGTGACCATGGCTCTCAAGAAAGGCAACAAGGTGTCCCTTGTAGGGTTTGGGACCTTCAGCGTCAGCGAGAGGGCCTCGCGGACCGGCCGCAACCCCAGGACCGGCGCCACCATTAAGATCGCAT
This sequence comes from Pseudomonadota bacterium, assembly GCA_016937135.1. GTDB lineage: Bacteria > BMS3Abin14 > BMS3Abin14 > BMS3Abin14 > BMS3Abin14 > JAFGWO01. Next base: position 1,607 of record JAFGWO010000162.1, on the reverse strand, counting down.
CATCCAAAACCCCCAAATTCAAGCCCGGCAAAGCCTTCAAGGATGCCATCTAGCATTCTCTCTCCCTGATGGATCATAAGCCGCCCCCAAGAAGGGGGCGGCTTTTTTGTTCCTGAAGCCAGGGACAGGATCCTTTACCCATGCGGTCCCGTGGTTCTTTTCCACATGGTCATGAAGACAAGGCCGAAAATCACCACTGAAATGATCTGCCCGATCCCTATGGAAAAAACCATTGTCCAGTAAGGGTGGCCGGCCATCCAGCCAAGGAACCCGGCGACGCGACCGCTTCCCTCCGGGGCTGCCATGGGGAAACTGATTCCGAGAATCAGGTAAAGATAGGCCGAGACCCCCAATGCGTTAAAAACGATGGGAGGAAGAAAGGGGAGGACCGGAAAGCGCCTGAGCGCATAGGTCGAGTAGCCGGCGGCAAGTGTTATCAAAGGCCCGAAAAGGATATCCGGAAGGCCCAGCCCTCCAAGAACGTTGGCAAGGAGACAGCCCGCATAAAGGGCGAGGGGCATATAGGGATCGTACAGGGCCAGCATGGCAAGGCCCTCGGAAATCCGAACCTGGACGGGACCATAACCCAGGTTCAATCCCGGCCCCAGAATGTTGGCAAGATAGGTCAGGACAACATAGAGGGAAGCGACGAGGGCAAGTCTGGTCAGGCGATGTGCCGGCATGGGGTTCTGGATCCTTTCAGGGTAGATTCCAGTATATAATGCCCGGACAGAAAGAAGAAATAAGGAAAGGGAGAAGCAGACACGGAGAAACGGGGATGCGGAGAGGAAACCCGTTACTGGTGATCAGACATCGGTGGTTGGGAAAGACGGCCGGCCAAATGCGGTGACTCGGGCAAAAAAGGGCTTAAAATTCAAGGATTATTTCCTCCTTCCTCCTTCTTCCTTCCTCCTTCCCCCTCGACAGGCTCGGGGCCTTCGGCTTCATCCTTCCTTTAACAGCTTCCTCTCCATACTCTCGGTCATTACCAGGAACGTCCCCTTCGCGGTGGCTACGACGGCCCCGGATTCCTCGGTCAAAGTCCCCTCAGCGAGAAATTTTTTCCGGGACCATTCCACTTCCCGCGCCAATGCAGTCAGCGGTCTGTCCGGGGCGGCGGCCTTTCGGAAGGTCACCTCAAGGGTACGGGTCAGAAAGAGGCGATCCCGGGCCAGGGCAAGCCGTCCCAAAACCTCATCCAGAAACCCCATGATGATCCCGCCGTGGACGATCCCCTCGTAGCCGCAATGTCTTTGATGCGGGGTAAAGACCCCTTTCACCTCCCCGGACGGAAGGGTCTCGAAGGTGCCTTTTAGACCCCATTCGTTGTCGGGGCCGCAGACGAAACAACCGGGGAAAAGGATCTGTTCCAAGATAGCCTCCGGATTTATCATGGATAAACATTCCAGATTCCAGAATGCATCGGGGACCTGGGGGCGCTCATTCTTGTCAAAGAATATTAACCCTCCTAAATAATTGCAACTCCTATCCTCTTAAACTAATATTGTTCGTCATATAAACACTGGACCATCCAGGCAGGGGGCGATGTGCCCCAAGGTTAAGATGGTTTAACGTTGATAGGGTCGCAAAAAGTCCGGGCGGGACTT
>JAFGWO010000161.1 GCA_016937135.1 Pseudomonadota bacterium | reverse complement strand
AAGATCTCGAGTCCGGGAGAGCGGCCCAAAGCAGCCCGAAGAGCCCTGGTGATCAGGTGCGTCGGGTTCCGGTAGGCCTGTCCGATCCTTCCCTCCGGATCCGCTCCCGCGACGTTAAAGTACCGCAGGGAGATATAAGCAAAGGAGGGGACGGCATGGGCAGTGTCTGAAAGGATTTTTTCCACCATCATCTTGGAAGCCCCGTAAGGGTTGACCGGGGCCAGAGGCGCCGATTCCTCCACAGGGACTCTTTCCGGGGCGCCGTAAACGGCCGCGGTGGAGGAAAAGACCAGATTTTTCACTTTTTCCTCAACCATTATGTCAATTAAATTAATGCTGTTTACAGTATTATTTCTGTAATACTTTAATGGTTTAAGGACGCTTTCATTCACCTCGATAAACGCCGCGAAATGGACGACCGCGTCGGGGGCGAAGGAGCGGATCGTGGCCCGTAAAAGATCCTTGTCGGCCAGATCCCCTTCCACGAAATCGCCATGCAGAACCGCCCACCTGTGTCCCGTGGAAAGATTGTCGAAAGTGAGGACATCATAGCCTGCCTCTCCAAGGGCAAGAACCGTGTGGGAACCGATATAGCCTGCACCGCCGGTCACCAGGATGCGGGGACGATCACCCATTTAAAAACCCTCCATTTCCCTGTCCTCCCCCTTCCGGAAAGGATGCTATGGGTTCTGCCCTCAAGTGTCAAGGCGGCCTTTCCAATCTGGAATACGGACCCCGGCCTGACCCCCTGTCAGAAAGATTAATAACTTGATTACGCCTCTTTTTTCCCTTATATCTTTTAGGAGATTCTTACCCGATTCACCGGTTTTTTTGGGGGTTTGTCTTTGAAATTCGTACTTTACTTTTTCATCCCCTCCTTCCTGACCCTCATCCTCACGCCGGTTTTCATCCGCGTGAGCGCCCGTTATGGTCTCCTCGATTACCCTGACGCCCGCAAAAACCATGCAGTCCCAACCCCCCTCGCCGGAGGCCTTATCCTGTTTCCTCTGGTTTTGATCGCGACCGCGATAGGCTATTCCGGCAATCCCCATCTCCCCCTGATGATTGCCGCCGTCACCCTGATCTTTTTTCTGGGTATCGTCGATGATTTTAGGGGGGTGCACTTTTCAACCAAGTTCCTCGTCCAGGTCGCCGCGGGGTTCTTCGTGATGCAGACCGGAGCCCTTCTGCGGATCAGCGGCATCCCCTTCCTCAACACCCTTGGCCCCGATTGGGGCCATTTCTTCGCAGTTTTGATCACCCTTGCCTGGATAGTAGGGGTGACCAACGCGGTAAACCTTATCGACGGCATAGACGGGCTCGCCTCGGGATTGAGTTTTAACGCCTTCATGGGGATGGGAGCCCTCTCCCTGACCTCCGGCAGAACCGGTCTGGCCCTGTTCTGTCTGATGATGGCGGGGGGACTCCTGGGGTTCCTGCGCTTTAACCTGAATCCCGCCAGGGCCTTCCTGGGCGACAGCGGAAGCATGCTCCTCGGCTTCACCTTCGCTGTGGTCGGTGTCCTGTTTTCCATGAAAACCACGACATTCCTCATGCTGGTCGTTCCCGCCCTTCTCCTTTCCCTGCCCATGGCGGACACGACCTTTTCCTTCGTTAGAAGGACAATCAAGGGAAAAAATCCCTTCAAGCCCGACCGAAGGCATCTCCACCACAGGCTTCTCGAGCTGAATTTTTCCGTAAAACAGGTGTTGGGATTTTTCTTCGGCCTTTCCACAATCCTCGGGATCCTGACCCTATGGGTAAACAGGTCCCGGGATCTGAAATATGTGGCCCTTGCCTTTTTCCTTCTGTCCGGAGTGATTTTGACGGTAAAGATAATGCAGATCGTTAATTTTCACGCCCGCATCCGGTGGGTCAACCGGCGGATCCGGGGTCTTGCCAGAAAAGCGACAGAGGGGGCGGGAGGCGGGGTGGAGCGTCTCCAAAGGAACCTGGCGGTCCTTTTCGGATTAAGCGCTTTAAACCTGGCACTGATAAGGATCACAAATCTGCAGGGCAAATTTTCCTATTCCCTCATCATTGCCGGTCTGCTGATCCTCGGGTTGCTGGATTATGCCCTGGGCAGGAAGGAAAAAGAGAAACGGTACGAGATCATGCACACGGCCCTTTTCCTTTCCTGGGTCATGAATCAATCCATAATCCTGGCATTTTTACCTGGAAGCTACATCGGGAAAATCGAGACCTTTTTCCCGGCCGTCCTGGTATTTTTACTCCTGGGTTTTTTTCTTCTGAAAACCGGGACGGTTGCGGTTTTCCTTCAGGATCCCATGGAAGTCCTTGCCCTGTTCACCGCCCTTGCTGGAGGGGAAATTTCAAGGCATCTCCTTGGCACTTTGTCCCCGGCGCCCGCTGCATTGGCCGTTTTCAACGGACTGATTCTCTATATCCTTTCCAAGATGTACATGACCGGTTACTGGAAGCGTTCTCCCGTCCTTTCGGCCGTCATCTCCACCTGTTCTCTCCTTCTCCTGGGAATGACGTGGACCGGGTAGCCTGAAAGCCGGCATCCAACGTTGATGACTTCGCAAAAAGGCATCAATGCGCCCCGCGCGGGGCGCCCGGATCAAGGACCCGGGTTGCAATCCCTTGATCCGTGAGGAAAGGGAAAACGACGCTTTTCCCTAACCGTTGCGCAAAAAGTCCCGGATCGGACTTTTTGCGACCCTGTCAACGTTATACCCTACGGCCTGATCTGTTCGCTTCCGGCCACCCTGACCCCCATTCCCCGCAATTCAAGGATTTTCTTCTGATAGCCTTCCCCGTCCAGGGGGGGCGCGGCGTCCTCGATTAGGGTCGATGAAAAGCCCTCCGCAACGGCGTCCTTAACTGTGAAATACACGCAGATATCACCGGCAAGGCCGCAGAAATACAGATCCTTCGCGCCCTTTTCCCTGAGATACCCCGCAAGACCCGTGGTTTTTAACCGTCCGTTGTCGAAAAAACCGCTGTAGCTGTCGATCCCGGGATCCATCCCCTTTCGAAAGATGGCCTCGACGCGGGCCGTTTTCAGGTTTGCCGGGAACGCGGCGCCCTTGGACCCCTGGACACAATGATCCGGCCAGAGGGTCTGCTCCATATTCCCGAGGGTGATGGTTTCAAAGGGCCGCCGGCCGGGATGATTGGAGGCAAAACTGAGGTGTTCCGGCGGATGCCAGTCCTGGGTCGCGATTACCAGGTCAAAGGCCCCCTGGATCCCGTTCCCCGCCGGGATGATCCGGTCGCCCCCCGGTACGGGAAGGCTGCCCCCGGGGATAAAATCGTTCTGGATGTCAACCATGACCAGGCATTTCACCTTGCCTCCTCCCTGAGCTCCCCTATCAGCCTGTCACGCTCCCTTTTCAGGCCGTCGGAAAGACCTACCTTGTAGATATGGGGAAATTCAAAGCGCCTGTACTCTGCCGGAAGTTTTCCGATCCGTTCACGGCAGTACCGGGCTATCGCATCAGTGCTCCGCCTCCCGGCGCACCGTT
>JAFGWO010000019.1 GCA_016937135.1 Pseudomonadota bacterium | reverse complement strand
CGGGTTTTTCCTCAACATGTGCGTCTCCATCCGTGAAAAACACCCTAAACACTGGATTGCTTCTATCGCAAGCATAATGTCCCTGTCGGGTTTTGCCCTTTTGATCGGTCATGCAACCGGATATGTGCCCGGCGGCCACGTCGCGGGAGGGATCCTTCTGGCCGCGGGGATCCCTGCCCTCGTCATCACCGAGGGATTCATGGGGCCTCTTGAACTCCTCAAAAGCTGCGGGAATATCCTGTCCTACGCCCGGCTCATGGCCATCGGCGTTTCGAGCGTCATCCTGGCGGAGGTGGCCAACAGCATCGGCGGGATCCTGGGCTCCGTCGCGCTGGGGATCACCGTGGCCCTGATCTTCCACGGGCTGAATTTCGTGCTGGGTGTGTTTTCCCCGACCATCCATTCCCTGAGGCTTCACTATGTGGAATTTTTCAGCAAATTCTTCCAGCCGGGAGGGAAGCCCTACCAGCCCTTCCGGAGATACGGATTACCCTGACGATGACCTGAAAAAAGGAGGCAATCATGTCTGACACCGTCCTTATCGCTTTCGCATCCATGCTGGCCATTGCCCTGCCGGCCCTGGCCACTGCATGGGCGCAGTCCAGGATAGGCGCGGCCGGCGCGGGTGCGCTGGCCGAAAAACCGGAGAACGCGGGCACCCTCATCATTATGCTGGCGATCCCGGAGACCATGGTCATCCTCGGATTCGTCATCGCCTTCCTCATCCTGGTGATGCTCAAATGACAGGGGACAAGGCCCCGGCCTCCAGCCGGCAGCGGCTCATCGAGAGCCTCTGGGAGGACGCCCGGAGGGAGGCCCAGCAGCAGGTGGAAAAGGCTCGGTCGGAGGCGGAAAACCTCCTCGGGGAGAGTCAGCGGTTTTTCGAAAGGCAGATGGCCCTGGCGGATATGAAGGCCCGGGAGGAGGCTCTGCCCCACGTTTCGCGGACCCTGAACCAGGCGCGGAACCGGACGAGGCAGTTTGTCCTCGAAGAGCGCCTCGGATTTCTCAATTCGTGTCTGGATGAAGTGGCCGGAAAGACCAGCCGTGAGGAATCCTTTGCCAAAAAAACACGGGCCGCTTTCGAGAGACTGTTAGACGATGCCCTGTCCGCCATGGGGGATGCCGGGAAAATCGACGCCGCTGTGAACCCGGAGGACGCGGCCCGGGCCCGCAGCATCCTTGATGGCAAGGGGATCGGCCATGATCTGGTGGAAGACGGAAACATCACCGGGGGGGCCCTCCTTAAGGCCCGGGGAGGGACCATGGTCGTGGACAACACGATCGAGGGACGGCTCAGGGTCCTCCGGGAGACCCCTCCTGTCGATCTTTTAAGGTTGATGACTTCGCAAAAAGTCATCAACGCGCCCCGGTCGGGGCGCCCGAATCAAGGACCGGCATCGGAAGTCCTTGATTCGTGAGGAAAGCGAAAATCACACTTTTCGCTTTCCGTGGAGCAAAAAGTCCCGCATGGACTTTTTGCGAATCTATCAAAGCTCATCCGCGAATCGCAGTCTTGATCGGGAACCCGAACGGGGCTTTCGCCCCCGGGAGAAGGATCGTAAGATGGCAGGGCAACTGGATTACTTCAACGCGCGCGTCTGGGGTATGCGCGATTCGCTGCTCCCCGAGGAGCTCCATGAACGGCTTCTCTCCTCAAGCACCTTGGATTCCTGGGTTTCGGCGCTAAGGGAAACGCCATACAGCGCATTTCTCGGCCCCTCCCCCGTCTCCCGAGACGCCCGCAGCCTTTATCGGGCCGTTGACGCGTCCGTGGCGGCACGCACGCGCCGGCTTGTCGGGGTCACCCCCGGCAATCCGGCCAAAGCCCTCAGGGTATGTCTGGCGGAACAGGACCTCGCCAACCTGGTCGCGATAACCAGCGGCATATATAACCACGCCGACCCCAATGATATCCTCTCCGGGACCCTTGCGGGCGGATTCCTTGGCCCGGAACAGATCGACGCCCTCTCTCGATGCCGGACCCTCGTGGAGGCCGCGGACACCCTCACCACCTGGGACTACACCTACCAATCGACCTACAGAGAATCGCTCTGGAAGACAACGAAGGATCCACAACCTAAAAGAGCATGGGTTCCCTCAACGGTGGTTTTACCCATGGACCGGCCTCTTACGGACCTTCGCCTGGATCTCAACAGGAATTTTACACAAATCCTCCTTGCGGATGCCAGGAAGTGCGGCTACCCGGTCATTTCAAGGTTCATGAGGGAAAAAGTGGATCGCCTCAACCTCATGACGACCCTGATGTGGCGCGCCCTTCCTTCCGACAGGGACCCCATGGAGTTCTTTCTTCCGGGAGGGTCTTCAGTAGGCGAGGACAATTTCAGGAGGATGCTCGGGGCGAATGACCTTTCGCAGGTGATCGCCCAAATGGAGCCGGGCCCCTTCAGAGAGAGCGCCGAAAAGGCCGCGGGGGACCTCGGCGGCCAGGAGAAAATATCCCTCTTTGAGTCCTTGCTGGAAAGGAAGATCATCCGGCGCTACACCCGGCCCCTGGCTCTCGATCCCCTGGGAGCTGAACTTTTTCTTTCCTACCTTCTCAGGCTGCGCCTTGAGGGGATCAGGCTCAAACAGTCCCTGACCCGTCTTATCCTTGACATACCCCTGGACATGTTCCTGGAGCTGACCGTCCATGGCTGACATCCTTGTCATCGGCGAGGCGGAGATCATCGAGGGGTTCGCCCTCACGGGGGCCCGGATCCGCCCGGAAAGCGATCCGACGCGGGCGGAACAGATCCTTCATAACCTGCGCGTATCCAGGGAAAGCGATATCGTCGTTATAACGGAAAGCCTCTTCGAACAGTTCCCCGAGAAAACACGGGTTCTCCTCGAAAGCTCGGGGCGGCCCATCTTCCTGACGCTTCCGCGCCCGGCCGGGATGGAGTTCCTGGGAGAACGGGAGGACCTCATCTCGAGGATCATCCGGAGGGCTATCGGCTACCGGCTGAAGATCAGGAGATGATCATGAATTCTGCGCACAGGGGATCTTCCATGGACACGGACGGCCGGATCAGCCGCATTTCCGGTTCCACCGTGGAAGCTGTCGGACTTCCGGGAGCCCGCATGTACGACGTGGCCAGGGTGGGGCACATCGGGATCATGGGCGAGATCATCCGCATCGAAAAAGGCGTCACCACCGTCCAGGTGTATGAGGATACATCGGGCCTTTCCGTCGGGGAACCGGTTCTCTGCACCGGTCAGCCCCTTGGGGTGGAGCTTGGCCCGGGCCTCATCGGAAGCGTCTTCGACGGCATCCAGAGACCTCTCGGGGCGCTGCGCGAGCTGGAAGGGGATTTCATCCTCAGGGGGACCGACGTTTGCTCCCTCGACAGAAGCGCCCTCTGGGAGTTCGAGCCCGCGGCTGCGGAAGGGGACCGGGTGGAGGGAGGCGACACAATCGGGATAGTCCGGGAGGGAGGAAAAATTCTCCACAGGATCATGGTCCCCCCAGGGATGGAAGGCCTCATCCAGGATATCAACGCGGGTTCTTTCAGGATCGAGGACACCGTGGCCCGGCTGAAGGACAGTGGGGGAAAAGAGAGGGAGTTGACCCTTCTTCAGAAATGGCCCGTCCGCATCCCCAGGCCCTGCGGGCGAAAGATCCCTCCCGACCGGCCTTTCCTGACGGGCCAGCGGATATTAGACACCCTCTTTCCCGTAGCCCTGGGGGGAGCGGCCATCGTGCCCGGCGGGTTCGGGACGGGGAAAACGGTGGTGGAGCAGACCCTGGCGAAATACGCCCACGCCGACGTCATCATCTACATCGGGTGCGGGGAGCGGGGAAACGAGATGACAGAGGTCCTCCAGGAGTTTCCCGAACTGGAAGACCCCCAGACCGGCGGCTCCCTCATGGAGCGCACGGTCCTCGTGGTCAACACGTCCAATATGCCGGTTGCGGCGAGGGAAGCGTCCATCTACACCGGCATCACCATTGCCGAGTATTTCCGCGACATGGGTTATCACGTCGCTCTCATGGCCGACTCGACCTCCCGCTGGGCGGAAGCCCTGAGGGAGATCTCCAGCCGCCTCGAGGAGATGCCGGGGGAGGAGGGTTATCCCACCTATATGGGAACCCGCCTTGCCGGGTTTTTCGAAAGGGCCGGACATGTCCAAACCCTCGGCAAGGAGGACCGGAAGGGCTCGGTGACCGTGGTCGGGGCTATTTCACCCCCCGGGGGGGACTTCTCTGAACCCGTGACGCAGGGATCCATGCGCATCTCCGGGGCGCTGTGGGCCCTGGACACTTCCCTGGCCCACCGGCGGCATTTCCCCGCCATAAGCTGGACGCGAAGCTACAGCCTTTACTGCGACACCCTGGCCCCCTGGTTCATGGAAGAGGTGTCCGAGGACTGGCCCGAGCAGCGGATGAACCTGAACCGGATGCTGGAACGGGAAAAGGAGATCCTTGAAATGGTCCAGCTGGTGGGGGAAGACGCTATCCCGGAGAGCCAGAGGATCCTTCTCCTTGGCGCCCGCCTCATCAGGGAGAACTTCTTGCGCCAGAACGCCTATCACCCGGTGGACGCGTCCTGCTCCCTGGCCAAGCAGTACTGGCTCCTCCGGGCCTTTCTGGAAAGTTATCAGGTCACCCTTAAAGCCCTGGAGCGGATTTCCCTGGAGAACATCATGTCCCTCTCCACATTGAGCGACCTGGCCCGCCTCAACGAACAACCCGATGATGCCTTCCCCGAAGCTTCCCGCGAGGTGCTCGCGAAGCTTGGCGGGGAGATCGATGAGATGGCGCGCCAGATCGCCCTTCAAAAGGAAGCCCTCGAAAAGGAAACCGCCGGGGGGGAAGCAGGGAAGAAGGAGGCCTAGCATGGATCCGCTTCTGACAAGACGAAGCCGCGGCCTGATGGGGATTTCCGGTCCTCTCGTCGAGATCCCGCCTTTTCCCGGAACGTTCCCCGGCCAGATGGTCGAGCTGACCACGGGGGAGGGATCCGTGCGAAGCGGCCAGATCCTCGAGGTGGCCCGGGACAAAACCACAGCCCAGCTGTTCGAGACCACGCAGGGCATCGACACCGATTCCTCCTGGGTGAGGTATCTGCCCCGCACGGCCAGCCTTCGCCTGTCCAGGGAGATGCTGGGCCGGACCTTTTCCGGTTCGGGGATCCCCATCGACAATATGCCTCCACCCATCCCGGAAAGCGAAAAAGAGATCCTGGGCAGTCCCATCAACCCCGTGGCCAGGGACAAGCCGTCCGATTTCATACAGACGGGGATCTCCGCCATCGATCTTCTCAATACGCTGGTGAGGGGACAGAAGCTGCCCATTTTCTCCGGGTCCGGTCTTCCGTCCAACGAACTGGCCGTCCAGATCGTCCGGCAGGCCACGGTCGTCGGGGAAGAGAGCGATTTTGCCATCATTTTCGCCGCGATGGGGATCACCCACCGGGACGCGTCCTTTTTCATCGAGGCCTTTGAATCGTCCGGAGCCCTGAGCCGGACGGTGGTCTTCCTTAACCTGGCCTCCGACCCCACCATCGAAAGGATCCTCACCCCGAGGATGGCCCTCACTACCGCCGAGTTCCTGGCCTTCGAACGCGGCATGCACGTCCTCGTGGTCCTCACGGACATGTCCAATTACTGCGAGGCCCTGCGCGAGATCGGGAACGCGAGGGAGGAGATCCCCGGCCGCCGGGGGTATCCCGGCTATATGTACACCGACCTCGCGGGGAACTTCGAACGCGCCGGGAGGATCCGGGGCGAGCCCGGGTCGATCACCCAGATCCCCATCCTCACCATGCCCGACGACGACATCACCCATCCCATCGCCGACCTGACCGGCTACATAACGGAGGGGCAGATCGTTCTTTCCAGGGAACTCCACCGCAAGGGGATCTTCCCGCCCATCGACGTCCTTCCCAGCCTCTCCCGCCTGATGAACCTCGGCATCGGCGAAGGCAAGACCAGGGCGGACCACAGGAACCTGGCCGACCAGATCTACGCCTTCTACGCCAGGGGACGTGACCTTCGGCGGATGGAGGCCGTGGTGGGAGAGGATGCCATGACATCCGAAGACAAGAAATATCTCGGCTTCGCAAGGGAGTTCGAGGACTCCTACCTGAATCAGGGACAGAAAGGTCGGTCCCTGGCGCAGTCTATGGATCTTGCCTGGGATCTCTTCAAGGGGTTCCCCCCCGCGGCCCTCACCAGGATCGACCGCCGCTGGATCCAGTCCTACTTTCCGGTGGAGGAAGAAAAGGAAACGGAGGGGAGCCAGAAGTGAGCGTTCCCGCGACAAGGATGAACCTCCTCTCCTTCCGGAGCAACCTGTCCCTTGCCGTGACGGGAGCGGAACTGCTCAAAAGCAAGCGGGAAGCCCTCATCAAGGACTTTTTCAAGGTTGCCAAAACGATCATGGAGAGCCGGGAGGAAATGGCCAAGGATATCCAGAGATCCATGATCCAGGCCGGACTGGCCAAATCCTATTCGGGAAGCCACCAGATGAACGCCACAGCCCTTTCGGCTGGGAGGGACATCCCCCTTTCGACCAGGGAGATCAACATCTGGGGCATCCGCATCCCGGAGATCGATTTTGTCTCGCTGCGCAGGACCCCTGAGGCCAGGGGACTGCTACCTGTGGACACCTCGGCCCACATCCTGGAAACGGCCGAACAGTACGAGAAAATTTTAGACAGGCTCCTCAGGACGGCCAGCCAGGAGATCCGCCTTAAAAGGTTGGGAGAGGAGATCCGGAAGGTCAGCCGAAGGATCAACGCCCTGGAGCAGACCATCATCCCCTCTTTTACCAGCCAGATACGGAGCATCCAGGAAGTCCTTCAGGAGAGGGAGAGGGAGGACCTCTTCCGGTTGAAGCACATCAAGAACCGAAGGAAATGACCTAGAACAGCAGCAGACCGCCCCCGATAAAAAACATTCCCAGGACCACCCCGAGGATGACCGTGTGCCCCGGCCCGTAGCGATGGGCCATGGGCAGCAGTTCATCCAGGGAGATGTAGACCATGATCCCGGAGACCAGTGCCAGAAGGGAGGCCAGGAGGGTCTTGCTCAGAAAAGGCAAAAGGATGGTAAAACCGACGGCGGCTCCCACGGGTTCGGACAGCCCGGAGAGAAGGGACCAGAGGAAGGCCTTTTTCCTGTTTCCCGTGGCGAAATAAATTGGCACCGAAACGGAGATTCCCTCCGGGATGTTGTGCATCGCAATGGCCACGGCGGTAAAAATGCCGAGTTTTACGTCGGAAAGGGCCGTCCCGAAAGCGGCCAGGCCTTCGGGGAAATTATGGATCCCGATAGCAAAGGCCGTGAAGATCCCCGTCCTCAACAGGATCGGATCCTCGCCCTCGTCCGCGATTTTGCGGATTTCCTCGAAATGGTGGGGATTCTCGGCCTCAGGGATGAGGACATCGATGAGCCCGATGAGGAGGATGCCCGCGAAGAAAGCGAAAAAAGCCCTGACATTCCCCACATCCTGGATAGACAGGGGTATGAGCTCGACGAAAGAGATGTAGATCATGACCCCGGAGGAAAAACCCAGGGAAAAGGAGAGAAAATCCATCCTGGGTTTCCGGATGAACCAGGCGATAGTGCTTCCTATGCCCGTTGACAGGCCCGCCAGAAGGGTCAGGAGAAAGGCGATCGGGATATTTTCGGATTGGATCACCGCCGGGTCCCCGCGGCAGCGGCGCAAAACATGAAGACCGCCCTGAGTGTCCGAGGCTAAGGTTGATAACCTCGCAAAAAGTCATCAACGCGCCCCGCGCGGGGCGCCCGGATCAAGGACTCATGTCTTAAGTCCTTGATCCGTGAGGAAAGGGAAAACGACGTTTTTCCCTTTCCGATGAGCAAAAAGTCCCGGATCGGACTTTTTGCGACCCTATCAAGGTTTAAGGGTACCCGGTTTAATGGGGCCCCCCTTCCAAAACCCCCTTACAGGAATTCGGCTCCGCCCCTGGCATAATCCCGCACCTTGTCAAAGGTATCCATAATATCCTGGAGGAGGGCATCCGCCTTCTTCTGGCCCACCAGCCAATCCCCGTCCATTGTTTCCATGAGGCAGCGCATTGTCTCAAAACCCTGGGCCAGCTTGATATCCAGATCCTCCATGCGGGCAAAGCATTCCTCATCGAAGATCTTGTCCCTGATTTTTCCCTCAAGGTTATTGAGTTCGCTGGACCATGCCGTGAGCCTGGTCTTCATCCGGGCAACATATTCCCGCTTTTCGGTCTCTGAAACGGCCTCTTTTTCCTCGACAGCTTCTTCTTCCGGATCAGGCTGCACGCGCCCCTCCTTGATGGATTCAAGCCCCTTGTTCATCTGATCGAAGTAGTTCAATCTTCTTTCCATGACGAACTTCACACCTTTCCTTAAAACAACTTTCCGTTTCGGTTATATATTCCAGAACACTTGCCAAAAATATGCCATCCGTGGAAATTTTCCCTTCCAGATAGATATCCACTTGATTTTACATGAAAAATATTTTTCCTTCAAGACTCCAGACAGGCTTCCAGTGGCCCTCCCCGGGATCAAGACATTGCAAAAAACAAAAACCGGCACTTTGGAATCGGGATTCACATTGCAAATTGCATCTCGTTGGGACTCCCTGCCCTGAAGCTACCCTTCTTCCTTCAGGACCCGCTCGATGTCATCCGAACGTCCCATGAAGATAAGGACATCACTGTCCTTTATGATGTAATCGGGGGGCGGGGCGCTGATGAAATTGCCGGCGATAACGTCACGGATGGCTATGACGATCACCTGGTATTTTTTCCGGATGTCGATGCTCGCAAGACCCTTTCCGATGAAATGGGCGGGCGGGGCCGCCTCCGTAATGGAGTATTCATCAGAGAGGGGAAGGAAATCCAGGATATTCGTATAAATAAGGCCCTTGGCCGTCTTGATGGCCATGTCCTTCTCGGGATGGATGATCTGTTTTGCCCCTACCTTCATCAGGATCTTTCCGTGGTCCTCGTTAACCGCCTTGACGAGGATGTGCTTCACCTCAAGCTCTTTCAGATAAAGGGTGATGAGGGTTGAGAGGTGGGAACGCTCCCCTGTGGAAACGACCACCGCGTCCATCTCGGAAACCCCCTGGGAGGCCAGGAATTCCTTGCTGGCCGCGTCCCCCTGGATGGCAATGGTGGTGTGGTCCTTGATCCGCTGCACCTTTTCCCGGTCCATATCGATGCCGATCACCTCGTGCCCCTCGTTGTAGAGAAAGGTGGCCACGTGGTATCCGAAGTTCCCCAGGCCGATCACGCAGAATTTTTTCATCTTACCGTTCTCCCGTTTCCTAGCCGATCATGATGTTCTCTTCCGCATACCGGGGCGCGTCCGGGGCCAGCCTTCTTACGAAGGTAAACGCCACTGTCAAAAGCCCTACCCGGCCGATAAACATAAGGGTGATGATGACGAGTTTCCCTGCTGTCGTGAGTTTGGCGGTCGCCCCCATGGTCAGCCCTACCGTGCCGAAGGCTGAAACGGTCTCGAAAAGATACTGGAGGAACACAGCGCCCGGCTGGGAGGAAGTCCCCGGGTGCTGGACCAGGAGGAGGACAAAGAGGGCCGACGCGATGAGAAAAATAGCCAGCATGACCAGCGCCAGCACCTTTGTGACGAGCTCTTCGGGTATTGTCCGCCTGAAGATGTTCGTGTGAGTGTTTCCCTTCATCCTGCTGCGCAGGATGGCAACGAAAAGGGCGAGGCTTGTTGTCTTGATCCCTCCTCCCGCGGAACCCGGCGACGCCCCAACGAACATTAGAAACACCAGAAAAAGGAGGGTGGAAACCTGAAGGGCCTCAATGTCTACCGTGTTAAAGCCCGCGGTCCTGGCCGTCACCGACTGGAAAAAGGCCGCCATGACAGCCACCGGACCGGGCATCTGGCTTAATACATTTGTCCTTTCAAGGGAAAAAATGAGAAGGCCGCCCCCGAGAACGAGAATTCCCGTCGTCCAGAGGACGAGTTTGGAATGGAGGGACAGCCTTGGCCTCCGGCCGGAATACCGGCGAAGGAAGATATCGTTGATCTCCCGGATAACCAGGAACCCCACCCCGCCGCTTACGATGAGCCACATGACGGTGATGTTGAAGAGATACGAGCAACGGTATCGGGTGAGGCTGTCGGGAAACAGGGAGAACCCCGCGTTGCAGAAAGCGGAAACAGAATGGAAAATCGAGGCGAAAAGCCCTTTCCCGATTCCCAGGTCCGGGATGAAAACAATCCCGAGGAGGGCGGCCCCCAAAGCTTCCATGGAAAAGGCAAAGATGATGATCCCCCCGACAAGGGCCCCCATTGAGGACACCGGGGTATGAAGGAGGGTTTCACTGATGATCCAGCGGCCGCGCGCCCCTACCCCCTGGTGGAGAAAAAAGAAAAGATAAACGGAGAAGGTGGTTATCCCCAGCCCGCCGATCTGGATGAGGACAAGGATCACGATCTGCCCGAAAAGGGAAAGGGCGCTTCCCGTGTCTACCACGGTCAGCCCGGTGACGCACTGGGCCGAAGCCGCGGTGAAAAGGGCATCGATATACGGCAGGGGTTTTCCCGCGGAGGCAACAGGAAGACTGAGGAGCACGCTCCCGATCAATATGGCAAATGCATAGTAAAGGATGAGCGCGTGCCCGGGGGTCAGCTGCTTGAGCCTGTTGAGGAACTTCTTCTTTTCCACTCTTTTATTTCCGGGATTCAGGGTTACATTATCAATCTTTGAAGGGTCGCGAAAAGTCCAGGCGGGACTTAACGCTTCCCGGAAGGCGAAAAATGTTATTTTCGCTTTCATTACGAATCCAGGACTTACGACGACGGTCCTCGATTCGGGCGCCCCGACCGGGGGCCGTTGATGATTTTTTGCGAAGCCATCAACCTTGTACGCGCGTACCCTCGGGCAAGCTGTCTGGCCGG
>JAFGWO010000160.1 GCA_016937135.1 Pseudomonadota bacterium | reverse complement strand
CCGAGAGCGGATAACCCCGCTCCTGGACGGGCGTCCGGTGCCCCCGTGGAGGCGATGGGAATTTTACGCCTGGATCAGGGAGGCCGTGGGGGCGAACGCGCTGGAACTGGGGGAGACCTATCTGGTGGCCTCCCAGTGCGCGCGCCTGGGACAGGAACCCTGGAAGGAAGAGAACCTGCGCAGGAACGCCATCGCCCATTTTGAGAGAGCTGTGGACCGGGTTGAAGTCCCTGCGGATTCCCTCTACAAGATCACTTACCTGACGGGGGAACTCTTCCGGCGGTCGGGCGATGCCTCGAAAGCCCGGGAATGGTTTGAAAAAGTCGGTAAACTCGATTTCAAGCATGCCACGAGAAAGTTCTTCCAGGATCTCTCCAGGCGCCAGATGGAGGCTCCGCGGGACATGATCGGGGAAGGGACCAAAAGCGAGGAGGAACTGATCCGGGGAGGCGCACTTTCAAGGTTTCTCAGCCGCCTGCTTCCCTGGAAAAACAAACGCTCCTGAGGGACAAGGGGCCGCGAAAGGAGAAAGTTGATGGGCAGTTCAAACCAGCAGATCGTCGAGGACTACATCCGCAGATACAATCTGAAAGACATCGAGGGGATGCTAGCCCTTTTTTCCGAAGACATGATCTTTGAATCCGTCAGCAGCGCCTCCGGAATCATCAATGTCGAGGGCAAGGAAAAATTCCGGCTCCTGTCCACAAAAACCGCTGAGATCTTCAAGGTAAGACGCCAGACCCCCACAACGATGGTGCTGGATGTGACCAACGCGGCCATCGAGTCCCGGTACTGGTGCGTCCTTGCCACGGACCTTCCCGACGGGAAAAAAGCCGGAGAGGAGATCCAGTTCCGGGGCGCCGCCTTTTTTACCTTTGCCGACGGTCTTATCGCCAGGATGACGGAATACCTCTGAAAAGGGCCCGGGAGGGAAAAAAACGAACCCACGAGAGGAAGGACTGACGAAAAAGCGACCTGGCGGCTTGTCGGGCTGACGAAAAAAAGAAAAATACCCATTCCCCAGAGCCGGATTCCAGCCTTGTCGTATTATCGTTCCAGCCTTGTCGAATTATCGTTCCAGCCTTGCCGTATTATCCTCCCGGCCTTCCGGTTTTTTCGTCCCGCCGTTAATTCGTTCAGTCGTTATGTTGATCCGTTCGGTCGTCTTTTCGTCTTGCCGCTTTTTCGTCCCCTGTCGCCTGTTCTACCTCCACCAGGCGGATGACCTCCTCCCTTTTGATCTCGTCCACGACCCACCGGCAGGCATCGAAAGCCGGCCCCCTTTTCGGCGACGAGACGAGAACAACCAGGACGTGCCCCCCGGGGGAAACGCGCCCCAGCCGGTGATGGATCTGGACGCGGCTGATCTCGAAACGCCCAAGGGCCGACTGCCCGATCCTCGCCAACCCCCCGGAAGGGTCCTCGACGCACGGCTCCAGGACGACGTGGTCCATGGCAGGCTTGACCTTGCCGGGCACCTTCACCTGGCCCGCATGGATCACCACCGTACCCGTCCCCGGGTCTTTCCTCTCGTAATATTGTCGAAGGATCTCCGGCAATGGAATGTCAGTATTCCATATCCTCGTTTCCATACCTTTCTCCTTTTCTGAAAAAGGGCAAAATACCGTGCGGGATTGTAGCATTATTAACCCCTCGAAGAGTATCCCCTCAAAAGCATGTTGCATTTTGCACCATTGATGCTTACCTTTGCGAAAAGGAAACGGCAGCGATCTATCTATGAAAATAAAAACCGACAACAGGCTTACCCCGGACGAAACCTCCGTCATCCTGGACTCTGTCGCGGACGGCGTTTTTACCGTTGATGAAAATTTCACCATCACATCCTTTAACAGGGCGGCGGAATCGATCACCGGCGTGCCCCGCGAAGAAGCGATGGGAAAAGAGTGCTGCGAGGTTTTCAAGGCGGACATCTGCGAAGCGGACTGTGCCCTCAGACACACCACCCGGACGGGAAAACCCGTCATCAACCGGTCCATTTCCATCCTCAACGCCCGGGGCGAACGGGTTCCCATAAGCGTGAGCACAGCCCTGCTCAAGGACAAACACGGAAAGATCATCGGCGGGGTAGAGACTTTCCGCGACCTTTCGGTTGTCGAAGCCCTCCGTCAGGAAGTCGAAGGACGCTATCGCCTGGCTGATATGATCTCCCGCAACGAAAAGATGCGCGACATTTTCAACATTCTTCCCGACATCGCGCAAAGCGGAAGCACTGTGCTCATCGAAGGGGAAAGCGGAACGGGAAAAGAACTCCTCGCCCGGGCCATCCACGACATGAGCACCCGGAAAAAAGGCCCCATGATAGCCGTCAACTGCGGGGCCATTCCCGACACCCTCCTGGAATCCGAGCTCTTTGGATATGTGGCCGGGGCCTTCACCGACGCCAAAAGAGACAAGAAGGGAAAGTTCGCCATTGCCGAGGGCGGAACCCTTTTCCTCGACGAGATCGGTGACGTCTCCCCCGCCCTTCAGGTCAGGCTACTGCGGGTTCTTCAGGAGAGACAATATGAACCTTTGGGTTCGAATCGGACCCTCCGGGCCGATGTCCGCGTCATCGCTGCCACCAACCGCGACCTCGCGACGCTGGTCAAAAAGGGCCAGTTCCGCAGCGACCTTTTCTACCGGATCAACGTCATCAGGCTCTATCTTCCCCCCCTCAGGGACCGGAAGGAGGATATCCCTCTCCTCGTGGACCATATTGTCCGGCAGATGAACCTCGCGAGAAACCGGGACATCTCGGGCGTCGACCGCGCTGTCCAGGAAGCCTTTTTCAATCATGACTGGCCGGGCAATATCAGGGAGCTGGAAAACGCCCTTGAGCACGCCTTCATCCTCTGTCCGGGCGGTCAGATCCATCTTCACCACCTTCCGGACACCTTCTCATTCAGAGGAAAAGGGGGTTCATCCGGATCGCAGGGGGAAACCCCGGCAGGCACCCTGGAGGACCTGGAGGCCAAGGCTATCCAGGAAACCCTGATCAGAAACGACTGGAATCGAACGGCCGCGTCCGCCGAACTGGGGATAAACAAAACCACCTTGTGGCGAAAATGCAAACGCTTCGGGATTTTTCCCCCGGGGTGAGTTGTAAAATATCAGGTGCAATTTGCAACGTTCAATAAAAAAATGAATGCAAATTGAAAGGATCAGTCCATTCGCCTGAATCTTCCTGCAGTCCTGAATCATGGCATTCATCTGTTATTTCAAGTATTTAGAAAGTTCCGGATCCCGGGTCCGGGCCTTGGCAGGTATTTTGCTTTCAGATAGAACATGAGGCTGGCTGTCCCTGAATTCAACGGTCGAGTGTCCCCGGTATTTGACTTTTGCCGGAAGCTTGTCATCATCGATCTCGGGGAAGACGGAAAATCGGAGCGTTTCTGCGTGGACTGGTCGGAGGGGGATCCGATCGACAGGGCAGGGCGGCTCCGGGATCTGAAGGTTGATACCCTCCTGTGCGGAGGGATCTCCTGCGAACTGGCCTGGGATGTGGCAAGGAAGGGAATCCGGGTTTTCCCGTGGATATCGGGAAATACCGGGGAAGTCCTCCAGGCATTCCTTGCCGGAAAGCTCCCCGATCCCCGCATGACCATGCCGGGGTGTCCGAAGGACCGAGGCCCCAGGGAAGGGTGGCCGCGGGGGTGGGGCGCATGCCGGGGACGCGGGCGGGGACCGCGATGAAAGCCTGTGAAAAACCGGGAAGAGGAGGGGATCCTGATGGCATCACGTGAGCGAAAAGAGATTCTGCCCGACAGGGAAAAGGAGAGGGGCCAAGACAGCGATCCCCGGATCGGGACGGGGCCTTCCGGCACATGCGTCTGCCCGGTCTGCGGCCGTTCCTTCTGCCATCGGAGAGGTGTGCCCTGCACAAAGATGGTCTGTCCCTCCTGCGGGTCCCCGATGATGAGAAAATAGGTTAAATTGATTTTTTTCTGAGACAAGACGCGCCCCGACAGGGGGCTAACCGATGCCAACGCACACTTTTAAAGAAAGGATTTTGAATGAAAATTGCCATTACCTCGACTGGCCCTGAGATGGACAGCCCGGTGGATGAGCGTTTCGGAAGGGCCCGTTATGTGGTGATCGTGGATCCGGAGACCGGAGATTTTGAGGCTGTCGACAATCTGGCCAATGTTCAAGCCTCCCAGGGAGCCGGTGTCCAGACAGCCCAGGAAGTCGCCTCGCGCCAGATCCAGTGGCTTCTCACCGGCGCGGTAGGACCCAAAGCCCTGCAGGCTCTCAGCGCTGGAGGGGTCCTGATTGGAACCGGGATCAGCGGCACAGTCAGGGATACCCTCGACCGGTTCAGGGCAGGCGGATTTGCCCAGGCGCCGGGACCGGCTGATGCGCACCCTGAATTCCAGCCCCCCCCGTCACGGGATTTTGAAGGTGAAACGCCCGGTGATGCCCTGCAGGGGAAAGGGCTTCAGAGGATTGCCGTCCCCTCCATGTGGCCGGGCGGCCTTGAGGCCGCGCGCAGCATGCACTTCGGACACTGCGACTGCTTCACCCTGGTTGACCTCGGGGAGGATGGCATCGCGGGGGTTAGCGTGGTGCCCAACGTGCCTCACCAGCACGGAGGGTGCCTGGCCCCGGTCCAGGTTCTCCTGGAAAACGACGCGCAAGCCATCGTCGTCCACGGGATCGGGATGAGACCCCTGGAGGGCTTCCGGCAGGCCGGGATCCAGGTCTTCCAGGGTGAAGGAGCCGGGGTTAAGGAGGTCATCGAGGCCTTCCTCGCCAGCGAGATCATCGCAATGGATGAATCCCGTGCATGCGGAGGCGGGGCCTGATCCGGGACGGCCGAGACGGCTGATACTGCAAGATCAAATCAAAACCGCACCCCTTTCCGAGGCATTCCATGGAAAAAAAAAGCTATGTGTACGGCCCCGTACCCAGCCGGAGGCTCGGTTTCTCCCTCGGGATCGATCTGATCCCCTACAAATTGTGCCCGTTAGACTGCATCTATTGCCAGCTGGGACGGACAACCCGGCTGACGACCCGGAGGGCGCCTTATGTCCCCGTCCGGGATGTGCTGGCTGAACTTGAGGCAACCTTGCGGACGGTTCCCCCACCGGATTTCATCACCCTTTCCGGATCCGGCGAACCAACCCTTCATTCCGGGATCGGGCCGCTTATCGACGGGATCCGGAAAATCAGCCGGGTGCCGGTGGCCGTCCTCACCAACGGAGTCCTTCTGGGAGAAAAAGACGTTCAGACCGGGTGCCTCAAGGCCGACGTGGTGATTCCCAGCCTTGACGCCGGTGATGAAGAGGGATATTTCAGGGTCAACAGACCCATGGCCGGCCTTTCCTTCCAATCTCTGGTAGAGGGGATCCGCCTTTTCCGGGGACTCTTCCAGGGAGAAATCTGGCTGGAGGTCATGATCCTTGCCGGTCTCACCGACAGTGACGTTGAGGTGGGAAAGATCGCCTCAAGGGCCAGGGAGATCGGGCCGCATAAAATACACCTGAACACGGCCGTGAGACCCCCCGCGGAGGAATCGGCCCGCGCCGTTTCCTTCCAGGAACTTGAAAGGATCGCAGCCGTTTTTCAACCTCGGGCCGAGGTGATCTTCGAGCCGCCCGTGGAAAAAGTCAGTCCGGGCATCACCATGGACAAAGTCCTGACGGCCCTTGAAAGAAGGCCCTGCACCATACAGGACATTGCCCTCGTTTCAGGCATCTCCCCTGTGGAAGTGGTCAAAATCGTTGAGGGGATGATGCGGGAAAACAGGATCAGGAGAATTCTGAAGTCGGGACGCCCCTACTACGCTGCCCCGCCTGAAGGAACCCTTTAAAAGGAAAGGAGAAAAACTCGATGTCCAATGAACAGTCAGGCCAGGGGAAGGGATCCGGGCCGGATCTTTTCAAAAAGGGGGAAGAAATCCAGGCCATGAGGGAGAATATGGCCGGCATCCGGAATGTGATGATCATCCTCAGTGGGAAAGGCGGCGTCGGCAAATCCACAATGTCGGTCAACCTGGCCACCGCTCTGGCCCTGGAAGGGTACAAGGTCGGGCTTCTCGACATCGATTTCCATGGCCCGACGGTCCCGACCATGCTCGGCCTGGTAGGGCAATCGGCCCTGCAGGGGGAAAACGAAAAGATCCGGCCGGTGGTTACGGAATGGGGGCTCAAGGTCATCTCCCTCGGCTTTTTCCTGAGGAATCAGGACGACGCCGTCATCTGGAGGGGGCCGATGAAAACGGGGGTGATCAAGCAGCTTCTCCGGGAGGTGGACTGGGGGGAGCTGGACTACCTCCTTATCGACTGCCCTCCGGGAACGGGGGACGAGCCCCTTTCCATCATTCAGATGGTTGAGGGTGAAAAAGCCGCGGTTGTGGTCACCGCCCCTCAGGAAGTATCCCTGGCGGCGGTGCGCAAATCGGTGTCTTTCTGCAGGAGCATGGATCTTCCCATCCTGGGGATAGTGGAGAACATGAGCGGCTATCTGTGCCCCTATTGCGAGAAGATCAGCGACCCTGTAAAGAAAAATTCCACGGAAGAACTGGCCAAAAAAGAAAACATACCGTTCCTTGGGAAAATTCCCATCTTGATGGACATCATCTCCTCGGGAGACAAGGGTCAGCCCATCGCCCTGCAGCAGGAACACCGTGCGGGAACGATCTTCCTTGAGATGGCCCGGGAACTTGCCGGAAGGATGCCGGGCTGGGAAGGGGTCCCTGCGGACAAGGGGAAGGCCTGATCCTTTCCTTTCCTTTTCGGGTCCCGCCAGAATTCCATCTCAGACCGCGGGTTTTTTCCTGATAAGCCAGAGGGCCGGAACAAAAGAGGATTTCAGGACCCCGCACATCCGCTCCTGGGCCGTCAGGTGCTCGCGCAGGAGAGGTTCGAGTTCCGGGTGATGGAGGCAAATCCTGTTTGTCCCCCTTTCCAGGGCGAGGATATAGTCGCGGTACTGAGCGGCGGTCCGGTCTTCGGCGACCGTTTTTTCCGCAAGGATGGCATCCCCTCGCGAAGTAAGTCGGGCATAGGCTTCCTCGCGGCCGCAGCAGTTTTCAAGGAGAGAACTGGGGAGGGCGCCCTCTTTCCGGTAACCTTCGCCAACCACCATCAATCCCTCCGGCACGACCTGACCCCGGAGTGCGGTCACACTTTCCGCAAGACCGCCGAAAACTCCTCCCGTTGAAATGAGGATCGCCACGTCAAAACGGCGAGGTCTTTTCACATATTCCAGAATGTCCTCTTCAATAAAACGGCAGAGGCGCCCTACCCCCTTCTCTTTTGCCCTCATCCGCGCCTCTTCGATAAAGGGCGGAAAAAGATCAACCCCCGTAACCCTGAAGCCCGAATCCCCGGCCAGGCAAACGGCAGCGGCGCCTTTGCCGCAGCCCAGGTCCAGGACCCGCGTCTTTTCCCCGGGCAAGTGGAAAGGCCTTAAAAGGGCGGCGACCATGTCGGGAGGCAACCCCAGGGACCAGAGGTCCCCAAGGAGCTCGGGAAGGAAAGGCACGAGGTCGGGGGGTATCCCGAAAATCCGGGCGAACCTTGCGGGCTCATCCATCACCATGATGAAAGTTTACCTTTCCCGGGGGGGAAGGACCGATCGAAAATTATTCTCTCTGAAAGGTCCCGTGTGCTGGAAAACATATCTGAACCCTTTCCTTGATTCTTCCCGGTTATAACGTATAAAATTGGGGGAATTTTTAATATTAGCCCTTTTTCCGGGAAACTGAACCGCGGGAGGTTAAAATGCCACTGACAGAGCGGGCGATGGAACGCTTCAAAAAGGCGCTGCACCTTACAACCCCCATCATCGCCCTTTACGACGCGGCGCCGGACGAATCCTTTGCGCCGATGGTGGAAGCGAAGGGGCGTGCCTGTTCCTTTTGCTATTACCCGAACTGGCTTAAGGGAGAGACCCTCGTGGTCCGGCAGGCAGAGGGAGGCAGCTTCATGAACCCCACCAACGGGTGCCCCGGGCTCCAGTCCCACCTCGGCTTTCAGAAACAATATCCGCCGTGGATGGCCAATTTTCTCACCGACGGGAAAAACGGCGCCCCCATGGGAGAGGGCCTCAAGGCAAGCCCCGAACTGGCCCAGGAGTGGCTCGAAAAAATCAATTATCCCGAACCGTCCGGAGACACGGTCCTGCTGGGGCCCCTCAAGCTGGCGCACTGGGAAGAGGTGCGAACGGTCACCATTTTCGCCGACCCCGACCGCCTCAGCGCCCTGATGACCCTTTCGGCCTACTGGTCCTCCGACCCCGACGAGGTGCAGGCGGCCTTCTCCTCGGGGTGCGGGATGCTGTGGGAAGTTTTTCACAGCCATCGGAAGGACCGACCCGTAATCGGATGCACGGACATCGCCATGAGAAAATACATCCCGCCCGAGATCATGTGTCTGACGGTTACCCCCGGGCGGTTCGAGCAGATGGTGGATTTTCCCGATGACGCCTTCCTCATGAAGACCTGGTGGAACGACCTCATGGATTCCAGGGAAAAAAAGAAATCCTCCTGAAAAGAATTCATTCGGCAAAGGCGGCGGCCCCCTCATCCGCCGCCTTTGCCAGAATCACTCACTGGCCATATATCTCCTTATAATTCCTGTATTTCATCTCCTTCTGCATCTCCTCCAACTCTGAAGGGGCCATATCCTCGAGGCTTTCCAGGTTCGCGGAATAGTCCCGGACGCGCCGGGCCTCGCTTTTCACCGCGCCGCTCTGGGGAGCCGATTCCAGGAACTCCAAAGCTTTCCTGATGACAAGAGCCGCGCCGGCCTTGTCCCCTTTATCCACCATTTTGGCCGCCTCGTTCATCAGCGCGCTGCTTTCGATGACGGCCCGGGAACCCGAAACTTCCCCATCCAGGTTCTCCCTGTGAACGCGGGGATCTCCCACAACGCCAAGTCTGACCGGCAAGGCTTCTTTTTTTTCAGCTGCGCCGGTGAGAGCGTCCCGATAGCGAACGATCACTTCGGCTGCCGTTAACTCACCCAGGGTATCCGCGGGAACTCTGATCTTCGCCAGGAGGGTCCGTGATTGGCCGGCTCCAAGGTCACCCACTTCGATGACCGCCGCCCCGTCCTCCATGCTCCAGGAATGTCCGGGGATCGATTCCAGCCGGCACCCGCCCATCGGCTTTATGACGATACGGACTTTTGAGACAACGGTGTCAGACGCCATCCGGAACTCCCTGTCAAGGGCTGACAGGATGTCCCCCGGCTGCGAGATGTAATAATACGCGCCGCCGGCGCCGCAGGCGAGAGAGGTGAGAAGGTCCTCATCGAAATCAAGTCCCAGACCGAAGGTTGATATGGAAACGCCATCCTCGTACATCAGGGATGCCCGCCTCCTTAACTGTCCGTTATCCGTTACGCCCGCGTTGGCGAGACCGTCCGATAAAAGGATAACCCGGCTGACATAGCCCCTTTTCAGGTTTTTCCTGACCTGGCGAAATCCCTCTTCCAGCCCCCCCGAAAGGTACGTCCGCCCTCCCGGGTACAACTGGTCAATGGCGCGGTGAAAAAGCTGCCGGTCCCTGACCCTCCTTGCGGTCACGGGGACCCGCACCCCGTCGTCATAGGCAACGATGCTCAGGATATCCCGTGGCCCCATTCCGTCCACCAGCATGTGCGCCGCCTCGATCAGGTAGCCCATTTTCCCTGAATCCGCCATCGACCCGCTTTTGTCCAGGACAAGGCAAAGATTAAGGGGCGGGCGGTCTTCGGAAAACAGACCTTCGGGAGCCAGGACCTGGATCCGTATGTTGCTCATACCGTCGCTGTTATGGAGGATGGTGGTATTTTCGGGCCGCACTTCCACGGACAGCTCCCCGCCCCTCGAATTCCCCGGGGAAAGGATCGCGGCCCCCGTGATCAGCAAAAAAAGCCAGACCGCGGCGGGAACGACTGAAAAAGGGTTACCTGTGAGGGTTTTCATGACGGACCTCCTTGGCAAGACTGCCGGGTTCCATGGATGATGGCCGATCCCTTTGTCCCGGATCCGCGGGGATCCCGGACCTAAGGGGCGGGCAGGGAGCCTGTATGACTCTGATACACGGGAAAAAGGGGTTTATTCCGGGGAATAAAATCCCCGTTACTGTGGTATACAGAGGCAGCGGAGGGCCCACAGGTGGAAGGATCGGACGAGGTTCTGGCGGAGCGGGCGGCGGCCGGAGACATGGAGGCGTTTGAAAGCCTCGTGAACCGGCACCGGTTGGGTGTTTACCGCCTCGCCCGCTCCATCACAGGGAATCACGACGACGCCGATGACGCGGCCCAGGAAACCTTTGTCAGGGTCTTCAGGGCCCTTGAAACCTACGACCCGAAACGGCCTTTCAAGGCCTGGCTGAAAAAGATCGCTCACAACACCAGCCTGAACATCCTCCGATCCTCCCGCGCCAGATCCAGCAGGACCGTAGAAGGCGATCCTCCGGATCTTCCCGATCCATCCCCCGGGG
>JAFGWO010000159.1 GCA_016937135.1 Pseudomonadota bacterium | reverse complement strand
GAAAAAAGGCTGACGGTCGAAAAGTACATTTCCTCCAACCTGACTCCCCGGGAGATCCGGATACATCCTGATGCCCTCGAGGTCCTCAGGTACGCCCCTTCCAACCGCACCCCGGCGATGGTGATGTTGGGACCCGAGAAGGTGGAAGTTGGTACATATGCCGCTGGGGACAACACGCCCATGACCATCCAGGCGGCGCCGGGGGAAATAACGGTCCGGGGGTTCTCCGAGTCAAACTTCACACCGAAGATAATTGCGGTCAGCGGGAACACGATCCAGGTCCAGGAATATATCCCCTCGAGCAACACCCCCAGGGTTCTGGATATCCTGCCGGGGGGCATCGAAATTCGGGAATTCATCCCGTCTTCCAACTCTCCCAAGGTGGTCGAGATCAGGGGCGACAGGATTGAAGTGACCAGCTACGTCCAGGGGAACCTCTCCCCGAAGCTCATCAGGGTCGAGTCCCTGTAAAGGATTTTCCGGTGGCCAAAGACAGATCGTGGGATTATTTCTTCGAGATCTACGAGAAGCTGCCCCGCCAGGGTCCGGGGGATGCCCGGAGCACCCTGAGGGCCCTGGATCTGCTTCCCGCCCTTAACGACAGGCAGACCCTTCTGGATGTGGGGTGCGGGTCGGGCGCCCAGACCATCGATCTTGCGATGGCCACCGACGCGCGCATCGTGGCGGTGGATAACCACCCCCCCTTTATCGACCAGCTTGTCGGGCGTGCCGCTGATCTCGGCCTGGGGGATCGGATCAAGGGGCAGGTGGGGGATATGAACGATCTTCCCTTCCCGGACGGATCTTTCGACGTGGTCTGGTCGGAAGGGGCCATCTTCATCATGGGTTTTTCCCGGGGGCTCGCGTCCTGGCGGCGGCTGCTCAAGCCGGGAGGGTTCCTGGTCGTCTCGGAATTCTGCTGGCTGAGGGATAATCCACCCTCTGAACTGTGGGAGATCTTCCGGGACGGGGGCGGGGATGTGGGCGACGTGGAAGAAAGACGCAGCGCGGTGACTCCGGCGGGGTATCGGCTCCTGGGCGATTTCGTCCTGCCCGCGGTGGGCTGGTGGGAAAACTACTATGTTCCCCTCTCCGCCTGCCTGGAGGAATTCCGGAAGGCCCATGAAAAAAACAGCGAGGCCCTCGAAGTGGCTGTCGGCTGCCAGCGTGAGATAGACCTTTACCGAAAATACCCTGACACCTTCGGCTATGTGTTTTTTGTCATGGAGCGCCGGGAGTAGGCCGGGCCCTCAAAGGGAAGCCAAAAACTTCTGAAAGGGTCCGGGGCCCTTGGCCCTGGGGTCGTGAAACATGAGAGGAGTGACCAGGGGTGCTGAACTGGTTTGCACAGCGCCGCCGCCGGAAGCTCACCCGGGCACCCTTTCCGGCCCGGTCAGAGGAGGTCCTCCGACAGAACGTCCTGTATTACGGGGCGCTGGATGTCCCTGAAAAAGCCCGCCTTCGCTCCCTGATCCAGGTCTTCGCGGCCGAAAAAAACTGGGAGGGGGCGGGCGGCCTTGAGATCACGGACGAGATCCGTCTGACCATAGCCGCTCAGGCCTGTCTCCTTTATCTGGGCCTTTCCCACGATTACCACCGGAACGTCGAATCCATCATCGTCTACCCGTCCACAGTTCTTTCGCCGGAGCCAAGGCCGGGCTTTTTCGAAACCATCACCGAACCTGAGGAGGGGGATGTGGCAATAGACGGGGAGGCCTTCGAGGGAGGCCCGGTCATCATCATCTGGGACGCTGCCCTCCAAGGCGGGCGTCACCCCGGCTCGGGGAGCAACGTCGTCTTCCACGAATTCGCCCACAAGCTCGACATGCTCGACGGGTTTTCCGACGGGACCCCGCCGTTAGGCAGCCGGAAACGGTACGCCGAATGGGGCCGGACGTGCTCCCGGGAATTTTCCAGGCTCAAAAAAGAGGCAGGGAAGGGCACAAACACTTTTCTGGACGCCTACGGCACAGCCGACGAAGGGGAGTTCTTTGCCGTGGCCACGGAGCAGTTTTTCGACCGTCCGCATTCCCTGCGCGATCGCGCGCCCGATCTCTACGAGGTCCTGAAAGGGTTTTACAATCAGGACCCGGCGGGGCGGGCATCCCTTGAAATATGATCAGGCGTCAGCGTCGCGGGGCCACCCGGACCAGCCTTCTTTCTTGGCCGGCGCCGGATTTTCCATGCGGAGTAGGGGAGGGGATAAAGTCCTCTTCGGGGCTTTCCGGGTTGGAAACAGCGGCGGATGAGAGGATTGGCGCAGCAGCTTTGCTGAGAAGGAGGAGAAAGGGACAACCGGCCGGATATCCCTTTCCCCGGAACCCTCACCCTTTCATGGAACCGGTTCTCTGATATTTCTGGTGCCACCCCAGGGCCTCCTCGAGGAGATGCGGCGTGTGCTTTCCCGGGGAGTGCATGTGGGCCCTGCGGCGATAATCCTCGAGGGCGGGCCGGTAATCCGGGTGGACGCATTTGTCGATAATGGCCCTGGAGCGCTGTTTGGGAGAAAGTCCCCTCAGGTCGGCCAGGCCCTGCTCCGTCACGATCACGGACACGTCGTGCTCGGTGTGGTCGACGTGGGACACCATCGGGACGATGCAGGAGATGTCCCCACCCGCGGCGATGGATGGGGTCGTGAAGATGGAAAGGTAGGAGTTCCTGGCGAAATCCCCCGAGCCGCCGATCCCGTTGATGATCTTCGAGCCCATGACGTGGGTGGAATTGACGTTTCCGTAAATATCCGCCTCCACGCACCCATTCATGGAAAGGACCCCGAGGATTTTGATCACCTCGCCGCTGTTGCTGACGGACTGAGGCCTGAGAACGATCTTTTCGCTCAGCCGGGCCGCGTCGG
>JAFGWO010000018.1 GCA_016937135.1 Pseudomonadota bacterium | reverse complement strand
TTGCCTGTTCCAGGGGCATTCTCCCATAATCACGCATAAGGTAATCCCCACTCCCGGGGTCATTGGGCCTCATACGGGACCGAGCACGAATGGCAGGCTATTCCCAAGAGGGCTTCCGTAATTATGGATTGCCTGTTCCAGAGACTTTCTTCCACAATCACGCATAAGGTAAAAAATTTCCTCTCCCGGAGTTATAAGGCTTTAGAAGGCCCCAAGGCCCATTGCCAGGCTGTCCCCAGAACGGCTTCAGTAATTATGGGCCGCCTGTCCCAGGGACTTTCTCCCATGAACACGCATAAGGTAATCTCCTTTCGCAGGCTCATAAAGCCATAGGCGGGACCGAGCACGAATGGAGGTTATTCCCAAGAGGGTTTTTCAGTAATTATGGGCGGCGGATTCTCAGGGCATCTCCCGACAATCACGGATGAGGGCTAATCCCCGTTTTCATCCACTGCCGACTTGAGGAGAGAACGAAGTTCAGGGGTCGACAGAAAGACGGCCCACCCGATGCAGACACCGAACCACAGGGTCATGGTTCGGACGATGATCGTTACCGCCACGGAAACCGCGCGTTCCATCTGAAAGAGGACCCCGAGGCCTACCATGCCTCCTTCCGTCGCCCCAAGGCCCCCCAGGAAAAGGGTCAAGGCACCGCCAAGGATTGCCGCGGAGTAGATAAAAACGCCCTGATGAACGGTTATGTCGGCCCCCAGGCCCCGCGCAACGAGATAGTACCCAATCCCCTCCAGAATCCAGGCAACCAGGCTTATCAGCAGGGAAAGAAAGAAGAAACGGAGCCGGAGGAGGACCCACCCCCTCGAATAAAGATCCGTGAGATGGCTGGTGACCCTTTCCAGGGGTTTGAAACGGCCCGTCAGTCCGATGAGGTACCCAATGAACTTTCTGTTTCTGAGGACCAGCAGGGAGGCCATAAGGACGGCAAGGATGAGCGCCCCCGTGGACCAGTGGAGGAAATTGAGGGAGATCCCCGTCGCCGTCAGGATGAGGATGGCGGCAAGATCCGTGAAGCGCTCCATGAAAAGGACCGCCGTGGAGACCGTGTAAGGGACCTCGAATCGCTCCTTGACGATGAAGGCCTTGATGAATTCCCCGACCTTCCCCGGGGTGACGGTCAGGGCGAAACCGGACAGAAACACGAGAAGGTTCCTCCAGGGGGGCAGATGATGCCCCAGTAGCCTGAGGTAGAAGTGCCATTTAAGATACCTAAGGCCGTAGTTGCCCAGGGAGAGAATTCCCACGGGGATAAGAAGCCACAGGGGGAACCTTCCGATGGCCTCGATCAGCCGGGGAAGATCCGTGATAAAAGTGAGAAGGACAAGGATGGCAAAAGCCGAAAGGGCCGTCCAGAGGACGATGCTGCGGGCTTTCCAGACCCTTTTCGGCCTATCGGTAGGAATCAAATAATTTTCCCCATCGCCCCTGGTTGAAGCGTTTGATTCTCGGCTTGCCGATCAGGGGATACCAGAAGACATCGTGATAGACGTTGGAGGCAAAGGGGGCCCAGACGACCAGGGGGGAATGGAGAAGGATCTTTTCCAGGGGTTGCAGCCAGCCCTTCCGGATCAGCTGATCCCCAAAGATGACGAAACTTCGCTTGACGGTAAACCCGAAGTTGATCCCCTTGATGTCTTCTCCCTCCACCTCGACCTCCGAAAGATCCCCTACCCCGAGTCCCCTTTCATGGCACATCCGGATATACGGAATCGTCATGGGGTCAAACCCCATCATGGCGGCAGCGACCGCATCGATGGAAACGCTGTCGGAACTCGCCAGGATATAATCCTTTTCAACCGGGATCATGGTCCGCGGACCGGCGCCATTGCCGCACACGGTGCCGTCCATGACCGCGAAAATGGCCGGGTGGAGTTCTTTCTGCATGATCATGAGGTCCACAAGGACCTCGTGCATGTACTTGTGGGCGTAGTGGCGCACTGTCTTGAGAAGGCCTCCGAAGGAATTCTTGATGGAACCCGTGGTGGTGCTGTGTCCGTGAGTCTTGACCGTAGGCAGATGGAGGATGTTTTTCCCCTTGAACATGGCCGGGATCTCAATGCCCTCGGGAAAGATCTCGCCAAGCTTCAAAAGGGGCTGGGAAAATTCCCATTTGACCCATTCCACATTGGTCAGAGGGGTGTATTTAAGGCCATACTGCTCCAGGATTTTCGACCACCGGTTGTTCCTGGCCCCCTTGATCGGGTTTGTCACCACCGTCCTGTTTTCGATGGGGATCAGGTTTTCCCTTGGGTATCCGTCGTCCAGCATGGTCTTCACCACCCCGTGGACCTGCCAGGGTTGGGAGGAGCAGGCGGGAAAATACTTGGTCCAAGAGAGGTTGAGCTTCAGGAGGGTCGGGATATCCTTTTTCAGGGCTTCCCTGTACCCCGCCCTTCGCATGAGTTCCCCGTAATCGGCCACAACGGATTCAGGCCTCGTCTTTAAAACAACCACCTTTGAACGCATCAAAATATTTCCTCCAGAAAAACTGTTTTAAGTTAATATGTTACCATATAAACTCTAATGCGTTGCATTAAGGAATTCTTTTCCCGGTTGCTTCCTTTTCCTTCAACGCTCCGGGTGGCTATGCGTATATCAGGGCTACGGAAACGACCCCCCATAAAAAAATACAGATAAGAAGAGCCCTGTCTGCCAGAAGATCCCTGGCCGGGCTTCCCCCTCCCTCGCGGAGATGGACGAGGTACAGATAACGGAAAATCCCGTAGATCACGAAGGGAAGGGTCAGGATCATGGAAGAAGATCCAAGCCTCCGGGTCACCTCGGGAGAAAGGGTGTAGATGGCATAGGAAACGATGGTTGCCGCGGTGACGATACCGATGAGCTGATCAAGGAAAGGAAGGGAATACTCGCTCAGGATCCTGCGATGAGAAGAAGCCTCGGTACCCATGAGCACAATCTCGTGGCGTCTTTTGGCAAAACCAAGAAAAAGGGCCACGAGAAGAGTGCAGAGGATCAGCCATGGGGAAAGAGTCACTCCGATGGCCACGCTCCCCGCAAGGGCCCTTATGACAAACCCCATGGCGATGGCGAGGATATCCAGGATCACGAGCTGTCTCAGGAAGAGGTTGTAGGCCGTCTGAAGTGCCAGATAACCTGCCCCCGTCAACAGCACCATTTTCCCTAGAAAAACAGCTCCGGCAATCCCGGCGAGGGCAAAGGCCCCCCCCAGGAGAGCGGCGGCCCGCGGGGTGATCTCCCCCGCCGGCAGGGGTCGGTGCTTTTTCAGGGGGTGGGCGCGATCCGCCTGGCGGTCAAAAAGATCGTTAAAGACATAGGTGCTGCTGGAAAGAAAACAGAAGACCACGAAGGTGGCGAAAGCGAGGGAAAAAGAACGCGGATCAAGGAGCCTTTCCGAAAAGATCAGGGGAGCCAGGACGAATCCGTTCTTTATCCACTGATGAGGCCGTAAAATCCGGAAATAGGGAGACATTGTGAGATCAGATGCTAATGCTTTATCCCGGAAAAAACAACCTGCAGCAAACCCTCGAAAAACCTGCGAAAGCCCTCAACTGTCCCCGCGTCATCCCCTTCAAAACGCATGACGAGGACCGGCTGGGTGTTGCTCGCCCTGAGAAGACCCCACCCGTCCCGGAAATGGACCCTTACTCCATCGATATCGATGATCTCCCTGACCATCGGGGGTGTCCCCCCGGCGGCATGGGATCGGATGGCCCCGGCAAAGGCTTTGACGGCCGCGAACTTTATCCGGTCATCGCACGGGACGCGGATTTCAGGCGTCGAGACGGTTCGGGGAATTCCGGAAAGAAGTCCGGAAAACCCTTTGTCCGGCCTCTTCCCCAATTTTGCGATGTAAACCTCGAGGAGCCGCAAGGCCGCGTAAAGGGCGTCGTCGAACCCGTAATATCTGTCGGCGAAAAAGAGGTGTCCGCTCATTTCCCCCGCAAGGGAGGCCCTGGTCTGCTTCATCTTCTCCTTGATGAGGGAGTGCCCGGTCTTCCACATCATCGACCTGCCTCCGGCTTTCCGAATTCCGTCATAAAGAAGGCCGGACGCCTTGACCTCCGAGATAATTAGAGGCGGCTCGCCATGCTCCCCTCCCCTCTTCCAGTTTTCAATGAGGTCAATGGCAAGTATGAGCAGGAGCATGTCCCCCCAGATGATCCCGCCGCCTTCGTCGAGGATCCCGAGCCGGTCGGCATCCCCATCGAAAGCCATTCCGACATCCGCTCCGGTGCCCAGGACCTCTTTCCTCAGATCCTCAAGGGCCTCGGGAAGGGTCGGATCGGGGTGATGGTTGGGGAAAGTCCCGTCCGGGTCACTGAAGAGGTCCTTTACCTCGATGCCAAGTTTCCTGAGGATTTGGGGGAGGATAACGCCGGCTGTCCCGTTGCCCGAATCGACGACGACGCGGATCGGCCTCCCAAGGGTTCGAAGGGATTCCCGGATGCCCGCGAATTCGTCAAGCATCCTCTCCTCGTAGAGGGACAGGATGTCCAGGCGGTCGGAGGGCCCGATTCCGGCTTCCGGCAGACCCGTCCCGTCCATTTCCACGGCCCTTCCCAGGTCCGTAATATCCCCGGAATGGATGGTGCCCGTTCCCACCCCCAGCTTAAGCCCGTTTTCCTCCGGAGGATTGTGGCTGCCCGTGACCACGGCAAAACCATCCACCTCTCTGGTGAAGGCGCAGAAATAGACGAGGGGCGTCGGGCAAAGACCGAGATCCAGCCACCTGCCCCCGGCGCTGGCCACCCCGGTGCCGAAGGCCTCCTTCAGCGCGGGGGAATGGGTCCGGGAGTCCATCCCCACGGCGACGAAAGGGGAAGCGGCACCCCTTCTTTCCCGGCAGAGGGCCGCAAGGGATCTCCCCGTTCGAAAAACAAGCTCCCGGGTGAGCTCTTTTCCGTAGACGCCCCGGATGTCGTATTTCCTGAAGATGTGGGAAGGAAAGGATGGCATGGCCGATTTCAGGTTTGAGGATTGAGGATTTGAACCTTATTCCTGATTTTTAGCTCTCGATTCTCAATTAACCTGTGGTCCTCCCGTAATTGTCCTCCAGGCGGATAATATCATCTTCCCCGAGATAATCCCCAAGCTGGATTTCCACAATCTCGGCCGGGTCCACCCCCCGGTTTTCGATCCTGTGGACGGTCCCGATGGGGATGGTGATGCCCTCGTTGGCCTCGAGGATCCTCTGTTGTTCCCCGAGGGTGACGAGGATCTCCCCCTTGACCACCACCCAGTGCTCCGATCTTTTCTGATGCTTCTGAAGGCTCATCCTCTGCCCCGGCTCGACGACGAACTTTTTCACCTTGTACCGGCCTTTCTGGATGAGGACCGTGTAGGCTCCCCAGGGCCGCCGCACCGTCGGGTGAACCAGCCTTTCCGGGCGTTCTTCCCGTTCCAGGGTGTCCACGATCTTGCGGACATCCTGGGATTGTCCCCTGGGGCACACCAGGACCGCGTCCTCCGACTGGATGACGATCGTGTCCTTCATGCCCGTGACGGCGGCCAGAGGGCCGTTAGACATCAGAAGGCATCCTTCGTTGTCGATGTTGACCACGTCCCCGACCACCACGTTCTTTCCGGAATCCTTTTCCCGCATCTCATAGAAGGAATCCCAGCTTCCCACGTCGCTCCATCCCATGGAAAGGGGCATGACAGCGGCCTTTGTGGTTTTTTCCATGATCCCGTAATCAAAGGACAGGCTGCGCATCCGGGCATAGGCCCTGTCCAGCCCATCGAGGGTTCCGGGGTCAACAGTCTCAATCAGGGACATGATATCGGGAACCAGCCGGCGCGCTTCTTCAAGGAGATTTTTCACCCCGAAAAGGAATATCCCGCTGTTCCACAGGTATCTTTTATCTTCGAGGAAAAAACGGGCCTTTTCCAGGTCCGGCTTTTCCTCGAACCTCGCCACATCGAAGACCGGTCCCTTCTTCTCACCAACCTTGATATAGCCGTAACCTGTTTCCGGCCTCGTGGGGGTAATCCCGAAAGTGATGATTTTGTCCATGGCCGCGGGGAGGGAACAGTCCACCCCATTGAGGAAAACCTCCTCCTCGAGGATCAGGTGGTCTGACGGCGCGGACAGGAGGATCCCTTCAGGGTCGACAGAGTTAACGATCCAGGCGCCGAGGAGAATGGCGGGGGCGGTGTTTCTTCCCAGGGGTTCGGAAACCACACGGCAGACATGGCTCTGGTCCCCGAGGCTTCTCCGCAGCTGGTCGCGGACATCCCCTTCCAGCTCCCTGGAAGAGATAAAAAGCATCCTTTCCGGCGGAGTCCTCCTTGCGAGCCGCCGGAAGGTCTCCTCGAACATGGTCTGCTCCCCGCAGAGTCCCAGAAACTGTTTCGGAGATTCCCTCCTGCTCAGGGGCCAGAGGCGGGTCCCGCTTCCCCCGGCCAGGACGAGGGCGTAAAGAGAAACGCTCACCAGCGCTTTCTCCCCTCCTTGAGGAACCATTTCACCGTCCCGCCAAGCCCCTCGGCAAGGTCAACCCCCGCCTCAAAACCGAAGAGGTCACGGGCCTTGCTCGTATCCAGACAGCGCCTTGGCTGGCCGTCGGGTTTGCTGGCATCCCAGCGGATCTCCCCCTTGTAGCCGGTCAGTTTCGCGATCAGTTTCACAAGCTCCTTGATGCTGATCTCCCGCCCGGACCCGAGGTTGACCGGCTCTTCTTCATCGTAATACATGGCGGCCCTGACAATGCCCCGGGCGCAGTCCCTAACATGGAGAAATTCCCGGGTAGGATTTCCCGTTCCCCAGACGGTTATCTCTTTTTTTCCGGATTCCCTGGCCTCAACGCATTTCCGTATGAGGGCGGGTATCACGTGGGAATCCTCAGGGTGGAAATTGTCCTCGGGGCCGTAAAGGTTCACAGGCAGGAGGTAGATGGCATTCAGGCCGTACTGTCTGCGGTAGGCCTGGGCCATCACCAGAAGGGCCTTTTTGGCGATCCCGTAGGGGGCATTGGTTTCCTCCGGGAATCCGTCCCAGAGATTCTCCTCACGGAAGGGCACGGGCGTGAATTTCGGATAGGCGCACACAGTCCCCACCTGGACGAACTTCTCCACCCCTTGCATCCGGGCGGCCTCCATGAGGTGGGCACCCATCACCATGTTATCGTAGAAAAGGGCCCCCGGATTCCTCTGGTTATAGCCGATCCCGCCCACCCGCGCCGCGAGATGGATCACCATATCGATCCCCTCGACAGCCCGGAGGCAGTTGTCCCAGACCCGGAGATCCTCCTCCACCCTCCTTGGAACGAAGATATGCCAGCTGATGGCTCCGCGGTTGACTAACTCCTGCCGGACGTTTTCTCCCAGAAAGCCAGCCCCTCCTGTCAGAAGGATTCTTTTTTCGGATAGATCCATAAAACCCCCTTGCTATGGTCTCCCCAGCCATTTAAATTTCTTTTCCTCCAGGATTCTCTTTCCCTCTCCCGGGGGCTCAAGGCCGATCTGTTCCATGTCGGCGTCCACCATTATCCTCACCAGCTCCCGAAAGGTTATTCTGGGTTCCCATCCCAGTTCCCTTATGGCCCGGGACGGGTCCCCCTTGAGGATGTCCACTTCCGTGGGCCTGAAGTATTTAGGGTCGATCCGGACATGCGAATCGGGGTCGAGACCAGCATATTCGAATGCTTCCTCCAAAAAATCCCGGACTGTGTGGGTCTGCCCCGTCGCGATGACGTAATCGCCGGGGTTGTCCATCTGGAGGATCTTCCACATAGCCTCGATATAGTCCGGGGCGTAGCCCCAGTCCCTGCTGGCATCGAGGTTCCCCAGATACAGATGGGTTTGCTTCCCCGCCAGGATCCTTGCCAGGGCCATGGTAATTTTTCTCGTCACGAATGTTTGACCCCGCCGCGGGCTCTCATGGTTGAAGAGGATCCCGTTGCTGGCGTGTATGCCGTACCCTTCCCTGTAATTAACGGTCATCCAGTAGGAGTAGACTTTGGCCGCGGCGTAAGGGCTCCGGGGTAGAAAACCAGTTGTCTCATCCTGGGGCGGCGGCGCGGCGCCGAACATCTC
Organism: Pseudomonadota bacterium; assembly: GCA_016937135.1. Lineage (GTDB taxonomy): Bacteria > BMS3Abin14 > BMS3Abin14 > BMS3Abin14 > BMS3Abin14 > JAFGWO01. The sequence goes on along the minus strand of JAFGWO010000018.1, from coordinate 2,896 downwards.
GCTGCTGGATGCCTGATAGAAACGCGCGTCGCAGTGGCTTCTCCGGATTCCCTCCAGGATCCTCGTCGTCCCAAGGCCCGTGACGTCCCCGGTGTATTCCGGGATGTCAAAGCTCACCCGGACGTGGCTCTGGGCCCCCAGATGATAGATTTCCTGCGGTTTGATGTTGTAGATCAGGTTGTCGATCTGGCTGGAATCGGAAAGGTCGCCGAAATGCAGAAAAAAGCGGGCCCCCGCCTGGTGGGGATCCACGTAGAAGTGATCGATCCTCTCGGTGTTAAAAGTGCTGGCGCGCCTCATGATCCCGTGCACCTCATAACCCTGGTGAAGTAGAAATTCCGCAAGGTAGGAACCATCCTGGCCTGTGATGCCGGTGATTAAAGCTCTTTTCAAGGAAAGACCTCCGGGTTCCGTCAAACGTCTAAAGTCAAGTGTCCAACGTCAAACGGGTAGAATGCGTTCCTGGAAAAAATTAGATTTAAGGCAAACTTACCACAGTGTGACCCTTTCCGGTCACTCCACAGGGTTGCACGGGGTAGAACGCGTCCCTCTCACCGGACCTGATTGGGGCATTCCTTTTCAGGATGAAAGCAATCTTTCCTCAGGAAGAGGAATGCCTCCATCCATGATTTCAGAGGAAATCCTTCTCCCCGGGGAGAAGCCGGTGAGAGGGATGTGCAACCTGGACCAACCTGAAAGGTTCCATGCCTGATGGCCGCGGCTCACCCTGTGTCACCCTGTGGAGCGGCCTTCAGCCGGCCGCGCTGTGGTGAATTGGCTCTGGATCTTTGGGTGTTCGGCTTCCGCTCCCGTTCCCGACCTTCAGCCCCTTCACTATGACGGACAGGCCGCCTTTACGCTGGACGTCAGACTGGGACGCGGAGCTTCCCTTCCTAGATCTCCCGTTCGTCCACCACTCTCCTGGCCTTTCCCTCGAACCTTTCGAGGGTCCGGGGTTCCACCAGACGTACTTTTGCCGAAACCCCGAGGGAACTGCGCAGGGCGTCATTGATCTGTTCGACCATTTCCTTTTGCTTTTTCATCTCGTCGAAGAAGATGCCCTCCCCGACTTCGACCAGGATCTCCATGGTGTCAAGGGCCCCTTCACGGGACAGCCGGATCTGGTAGTGGGGGGTAACCCCCTCGAACTCGAAGAGGACCTCCTCGACCTGGCTGGGATATATGTTGACACCCTTGTAGATGATCATGTCATCGGTTCGCCCGGAGACCTTTTCCATCTTGATCAGGGTCCGTCCGCAGGGACACTCGTCGAGGTAAAGGCGGGTCACGTCCCGGGTCCGATAGCGGATAAGGGGCATGGCCTCCCGCGTCACGGTGGTAAGGACCAGTTCGCCTTTTTCCCCGAAGGGAAGGGCTTCCCCCGTATCGGGATCGATGATCTCGGGGATGAAATGGTCCTCGTTCAGGTGAAGACCCGAGCGCTCCAGACATTCCCCTGCGACCCCGGGGCCCATGACCTCGGACAGCCCGTAATTGTCCGTGGCGATGATCCCCATTTTGGACTCGATCTCCCCCCGAATCCTCTCGGACCAGGGCTCCGATCCGAAGAGCCCGTATCGGAGGGAGAGCCGTTCAGGATCGATCCCGGACTCCTCCATGATTTCTGTGAGAAACATGGCATAGGAGGGGGTGCACACAAGGGCCGTTGTCCGGTAATCCTCCATGATCATGAGCTGTCTCCGGGTGTTGCCGCTGGAAATGGGGATCACCGAAGCCCCGATCTTCTCGGAACCGTAGTGCAGCCCGAACCCCCCTGTAAAAAGCCCGTAGCCGAAAGCGATCTGGACCACGTCGTCCCTGGTGACCCCCGCAGCGGTCATGATCCGCGCCACCACCTCGCTCCACGCATCAAGGTCGTTGGCCGTATAACCGACCACTGTCGGTTTCCCGGTGGTTCCGGTGGAAGAGTGGATTCTGACAACCTCCCGCAGGGGAACGGCAAACATCCCGTAGGGATAGTTATTGCGCAGATCCTCCTTGGTGGTGAAAGGAATTTTTCGGAGGTCCTCCCGGGTCCGTATATCTCCCGGTTCAATGCCCATCTGCTCGAAGCGGTTCCGATAGAATCGGACGTTCCGGTGAACCCGGTTCAAGGTGGCCTGCAGCCTCTCTAACTGAAGCTGCTCGAGGTCCTCCCGGGGAATGGTTTCCACTGCCGGGTTCCAGATCCTGTGTTCGATCATGGCATTCACCTTTCAGGTCACGAATTCAAAGTCCAGATTCCGGATTCCAAATTATGCCAACCGCCTCGAAATGAGGTTTATTTTAAAATCCGGGATCGCGGAATCTGGAATCCCTTTTACCCTTCCCAGATCTCCTTTTTTCCTTTACCCAGGTAGGCCCTCTGGACCTCGCGGTTTTCGAGGAGCCGACCGGCCTGATCCTCCAGCACCACGAGGCCCGTTTCCATGACATAGGCCCGGTCCGCCAGGTTCAGGGCCGCCCTGGCATTCTGTTCCACCAGAAGGATGGTTACCCCCCGTTCCCTTAACCTCGAAATGGTGCGAAAAATCTCGGACGCTATGAGTGGGGCAAGGCCCAGGGAAGGCTCGTCGAGGAGAAGGAGCTTCGGGCGGGCCATCATGGCGCGCCCCACGGCCAGCATCTGCTGTTCCCCTCCGCTCAAGGTGCCGGCAGTCTGCTTTCGACGATCCCGGAGAACCGGAAAAAGTTCATAAATCTCTTTAAGGTCTTCCTCTATCTCGTCCTTTTCCCTTGCCCGGTAGCGCAAAAACGCCCCAAGCCGAAGGTTGTCGTCAACCGGGAGGGGAGAGAAAATCATCCTTCCTTCCGGGACCTGGGAGATTCCGGTTCTGACGATCCTCTCCGGAGACAGGCTGTGGATCTCGCGGCCGTCAAAATGGATCGAACCCTC